>JAIRSV010000082.1 GCA_031255275.1 Proteiniphilum sp. | reverse complement strand
TTTTTTGTGTCAAGACAAAAAAGCCGGTGGGGTCACAGGGGCAACGCCCCTGCGAAGTGGAAAGTGGAAAATGCTTTTTCGTTCGTCGGGGCGGGTGCTCCCGCCCCTTGCCACTCGGGCGCTCCCCGAGCTGGTTGTTTTTGTGGGTCACATCATCACATTGCCACATTGACACATTGAATTTTTCGCTCGTCGGGGCGGGTGCTCCCGCCCCTTGCCGCTCCGGCGCTCCCCGAGCTGGTTTTCTTCACTTCGCAACTTCTCAGGGGCAAAGCCCCTGCCGCAACGCCAGCGCGGCATCTTCCGCCTTCCGCATATCCCCGGCCTCGGCTTCCGACCGGTCGTTCAGACCGCAGAGGTGCAGAATGCCGTGGATTATGACCCGGTTGAGTTCTTCCTCGAAACTTACTCCGTATTGCTGAGAATTGGATAGTACGGTTTCCAAGCTGATGAAAATGTCTCCCGAAATACGATCGTCTTCGGAATAGTCGAACGTGATGATGTCGGTATAAAAATCATGCTGCAGGTAGCGCCGGTTGACTTCCAGAATTTTTTCGTCGCTGCAGAAGAGGTATGCGATGTCGCCGACCCGTTTCCCGTAGCTTTTTGCGACGGACTTTATCCAGTCAGCCGTCGCCCGCTTTCCGACTTTCGGGAAACCGGTGTTTTCCGCCTGAAAAGTGATTGCCATTTTACGAACAGTTTTTTTACTTGAAGAATTTCCTGTTTTCCATTATATCCCCTCCCGGCCGAAAAAGAGGTAGGCCGCGAAGATGGCGGCAATAATGCCTGCCAGATCGGCCAGAAGCGCGCAGGGGACGGTGTAGCGCGAATTTTTGATGTTCACCGCGCCGTAATAAACGGCCACAATGTAGAAAGTGGTGTCGGCGGCGCCCTGAAATACGGCCGACAGTCGGCCGGTGAACGAGTCGGCTCCGAATGTCGTCATGGCATCAATCATCATTCCCCTGGCGCCACTGCCGCTCAGCGGCTTCATCAGCGCCACGGGCATACCGTCCACCCACCGGGTATCCAGCCCCGTCAGCGCCACCAGGTCCCGCAGCCCGTCCATCAGGAAGTCCATCGCCCCCGAGGCGCGGAAAATGCCGATCCCGACCAGGATGGCGATGAGGAAGGGGATAATGGTCACGGCGGTTTTGAACCCTTCTCTTGCGCCGTCGATAAATGCGTCGAAGATATTGATCCTGCGGTGCAGCGCCTTCACGATGAAAAGCACGATGATGCTGAAGAGAAAGATGTTTGCGGCAAGGCCGGAGACCGTGCTGATCCGTTCCTGGGGAATCGACCGGAAGAGAACCGTCAAGCCGCCGATAATGCCCGCCATGCCCAGGAAAAAACCCATGATCACGCTGTTGAAGATGTTGATGCGCTGCTTCAGGCAGACGGCAATCATGCCGGCAAGGGTGGAGACGAAGGTGGCGATCATAATCGGGATAAATACGTCGGCAGGGTTGGCGGCGCCCAGCTGCGCACGATACACCATGATGGTGACCGGGATCAGCGTCAGTCCCGATGCGTTCAGCACCAGGAACATGATCATGGGGTCGGAAGCCGTCTCTTTCCGGGGGTTGATCTCCTGCAACTCCTGCATCGCCTTCAGACCGAATGGGGTAGCAGCGTTGTCAAGCCCCAGCATATTGGCCGAGATGTTCATCAGAATCGATCCCGAGGCGGGATGATTCTCCGGGATGCCGGGAAAGAGCCTGGAGAAAAGCGGGGAGACTGCTCTCGAAAAGAGTTCCACCATGCCGCCCCGTTCGCCTATCTTCATTACGCCGAGCCACAGCGAAAGTACTCCCGTGAGTCCCAGCGAAATTTCAAAGCCGGTTCGCGCCGACGCATAGGTGGAGTTCATCACCTCGGTAAAGACGTTTACGTCTCCGAAGAAAACGAGCTTTACCAGCGCCACCCCGAAGGCGATCAGAAAAAATGCAATCCAAATGTAATTCAATACCATATCTTGTGGGGATCTTCAGTTAGACAGATACATAGAGGACTAAAGATTCTTCAAAGATACAATTTATGCCCATTCATGAAAAAGAAAACAATATAATTTCTAACTTTAGGCCATCGATTCAGGGATGCCGGCCGGTCTGCCGGTGCGGACATGCGGCAAAAATCCGGTATCCCGGTTCCCTTACCGTCCGAAAAATTTACAGTAATGAGCTGGAAAGATTTCTTATATTTTCAAAGAAGTGCAAAGATCGCAGTGACACTGCTGCTCATCCTTATCGCGCTGACCCTTGTTTTGAATACACTGTCCCGTTACCGGAACACGTCGGATGCAATCCTGATGCGAAACGATTCGCTGATCCGGGAATTTGAGGAATTTCACCGGACGCTGACCGTGAAAGAGCCGTCCGCCGCCGTCCCGGAAGAGCGGAAAAGTTCCGCGCAACAGCCCTCCGACCGGAACGGTTACCCGTACGAAAGTGCTTCCCGTCACGCCCGTCCGCCCGTTCCGGAGAGCGACGGAGGGACGCCCTCCCGCGCATACCGTCCGGCCGCGGAGAAGCTCTCCGAAGGGGAAACCATCTCTCTGAACGAAACCGATACGGCTGTGTGGAAGAAAATCCCCGGCATCGGCAGCGTCTACGCCTCCCGCATTGTGAAGTATCGCGAAATGCTGGGTGGCTTTGTACGGGCCGAACAGCTGCTGGAGGTGTACGGTATCGACAGGGAACTTTTCGCACGTATGGCTGTTTATATTGAGTCCGGCGGCAGTTTTCGCAAGATACCGGTCAATCAGGCGGAATTCAGGGAGCTGCTGCGTCACCCTTATCTGAATAACGGGCAGGTGAAGGTTATCACGGAGCTTCGCCGCAGAAAGGGAAATATCACCTCCATCCGCGAACTCTCCCTGCTTGAGGAATTTTCCCCGGAAGATATTTCCCGCCTCGAACCCTATCTGGAGTTTTGAAGGCAGTGCAATCATTAAAAAAGCGAATACAGGCAGTTTAATAAAAAAAGTAATCATATTAAGAACACTCATGAGAGACTATCTTTCGCATAAATACTTACAGGAACAAAACAGTATGCCTTGAGATCCGCCTCTTGTGTCCCAATTTTTGATCGTATGAAACAGACATCATTCCGTTTTTTTTCGGCTGCCCTTGCCGCAGCCCTGCTGCTGTCAGTCGCATGCAGCACAAAGAGCACCGGAGAGGTCGATCCCGAATTTGCCCGCTACATCTCGGCATTTACGTATGGAAACGTCTCCTCCGACGCAGTTATCCAGATTGAACTCGTGCAGGAAATCCCTGCCGTGGAATTGAACGCGGAAATAAAAGAAAAATTATTTTCGTTTTCACCCTCGCTGAAGGGGAAAGCCTTTTGGGTGAGCGGAAACACCCTCCGCTTTGTGCCCGATCCGGGAGAATTGAAACCCGGAAGGGAATACAAAACAGGCTTCCATTTGGGGAAAGTCTTGAAAGTGGACGAAAAATTCCGTCAGTTTGACTTCAGCTTCCGCGTCAACGAACAGAATTTCACGGCCGATCTCCTTCCGTTCTCACCGATGAGCACCTCCGATCCGGCGTGGAACACGGCAGAGGTAACACTGCATCTCTCCAATCCCGTTTCGCCGGACGAAGCCGCTAAAATGTTCACCGTAAAGGGAGCGTCACGCAGGCACGTACGCGTAATGCCGGCCGGCGCCACATCGTTTCGCGTTTTGATAGACAGCCTGCAGCGGACAGATAAGCCGGAGCAGTATCTGCTGACCGTTGACGGAAAAGCAATCAATTCGAAGAAGAAACTCGAATACAGGATCGACATCCCCCCATTCTCAAAAACGCACTTTGAAGTGATGGACGTACGCCCCATACAGGCAGCCGATCCGCATATCCGGATCACCTTCAGCGATCCCGTTTCGCAGACGCAGAGTATGGAGGGACTGATCGTATTTTCCGGCGTGAAAAACTTCACATACCGTATCGATAAGAACGTAATCAAGGTATATCCCGAAATCTTTCCGGAAGGACAAACGGATCTCTGTATCTATAAGGGCATACAAAACAGCTCAGGCCTGAACCTTGACAAAGCATACACCTGGCAGCTGCAAATCGAAAGCAGCCGGCCGCAGATAAAATTCGAGAAGAACGGAAACATCCTCCCCGACGCAGAACAGCTGCTGTTGCCGTTCAGCGCCGTAAACCTCCGGGCAGTGGACGCCAGGGTAATAAAAGTATATCGCAACAACCTCCTCTACCACCTGCAAACCTCCACGCTGAACAACAACCGTTCGGGCAACGAAATGCGCCGTTTCGGACGGCTGGTAATGAAAAAGCAGCTACGCCTGGACAGGGATAAAGAGCTGGATCTGTCAAAATGGAACAGCTTCACCCTTGATCTCTCGCAAATGATAGGGAAAGATCCCGGCGCACTCTACATGGTACAGCTCTCGATGCGGCAGGAATACTCCCTCTATCCCTGCGGCGGAATCTCCCCCCCGGTTCCCGACGAAACGGCCATGAGACGTTTTTCCGACGAAGAGATTTCGGAAGAGGAAGATGCCCTGTGGGACGAAACATCCCCCTATTACTACGAATCGCTCGACTGGGACAAATACCGGTGGGAAGAGCGCAACGACCCGTGTAAACCCTCCTATTACATGGCCTCGGAGCGCACGGAAAAGACAATGGTAATGACCTCAAACATGGGCATTATAGCCAAAGCGGGACAGGATCGGACAATGAGTATCGCCGTGACCGATATTCTCACCACCCGGCCCGTATCCGAAGCGGAAGTAACCGTATACAACTATCAGATACAGCCCCTGGGATCGGGCGTAACCGACGCCGACGGTTTTGCGGAAATCCCCTGCCGGGGCGGGAAGCCGTATGTCGTAACAGTCGCCAAAGACGGTGACACCGGCTACCTGGAGGTGACGGACGCGGCATCGTTATCGCTCAGCCGGTTCGACGTCAGCGGAAAAGAGGTAAGCAGGGGACTGAAAGGATACATGTATGCCGAGCGCGGAGTCTGGCGTCCCGGCGATACCATCTTCGTATCATTCATCCTGGAGGACAGGGAAAGAAAACTGCCGGAAAATCACCCCGTCACGCTCGAAGTCTATACGCCGCGGGGACAGTTCTACCAAAGGCAGGTGAGTACCAAAGGCCTGAACGGCTTCTACACATTCAGCGTCGCCACCGACCCCGCCGCGGAAACCGGCGTCTGGCAGGGACAGGTGAAAGTGGGCGGAGCTACCTTTCACAAGTCACTCCGCGTGGAAACCATTAAGCCGAACCGGCTGAGAGTCCGCCTGGATACCGATTCCATCATCGACGCCACGCAGGGCGTCATCTCCGGCACGCTCACCTCGCAGTGGCTGCACGGCGCGCCTGCTTCCAACCTGAAGGCGGAGGTAGACCTCTCGCTCCTCATCTCCGAAAACCCGTTCAGGGGATATGCCGGCTACTCGTTCAATAATCCGGTGGTGAGCTTCGAGACAAGCAAGACAAAAATATTCGAAGGCATACTCAATGCCTCCGGCACAGCGACTGTGAACGCCGAAGTGCCCGTAGCCGAAAATGCACCGGGGATGCTGCGCGGGAATATTCTTTCGCGCGTCTACGAAGCCGGCGGAGATATGAGTTTCTACGCCCGGACGGTTTTCTATTCGCCCTATAAGACGTATGCAGGCGTCAAATCACCCGCCGTGAAAGCCGGCGACTTCCTGGAAACCGACGCACCGATTTCGTTCGACGTGGTTACGGTCAACGCACACGGAAAACCCGTTCCGGGAAAAGTGGAATACAGCGTCTACAAACTCAACTGGAGCTGGTGGTGGAACAGTGCCGGCGAAGACCTGGGTTTCTACGTAAACAATACGGCCGCCAACATAGCGGCAAAGGGAGAAGTAACCCTCGACAGCGGCAGGGGAAAAATCAATTTCCGGGTAGACTATCCCGACTGGGGACGCTATCTGCTCCTGGTGAAAGACCTGTCGGGCAAACATGCCACGGGAACAATCTTCTATGTCGACTGGCCCTCGTGGAGGGGACGCTCCGCCAAGACCGACCCTGAAGGATTGACTATGCTGTCGTTCTCTACCGACAAACCGTCATACGAAGCGGGAGAGAAAGCCACCGTCATTATCCCGAAAAGCTCGGAAGGCCGCGTACTGATCAGCATCGAAAACGGATCGGGCATCCTTCGTCGCGAATGGCTGAAAACCTCCGACAAAGAAGATACGAAATATGAAATAGCGATCACCGAAAAGATGGCGCCCAATTTCTATCTCTTCGCCACCATGCTGCAACCCCACGCGCAGACCGCAAACGACCTTCCCGTCCGCATGTACGGCGTTGTGAACGTGGGCGTGGAAAACAGAAACAGTCTCCTCGAACCGGTCATCAGGATGCCCGATACGCTCCATCCCGAAAAAGAGTTCACGATCTCGGTATCGGAAAAATCAAAAAAACCGATGACCTGTACGCTGGCCATTGTAGACGAAGGATTACTTGATCTGACGGCATTCAAAACGCCGAACGCGTGGCACGAGTTTTATGCCCGCGAAGCCCTCGGCGTGCGCACGTGGGATCTGTTCGACCGCGTGCTCGGAGCGCGCGGCGGCCTCATGGGGCCGCTGCTGAGCATCGGCGGCGACGAGGTGCTGAATCCGTCGCGCGACAACGTGAACCGCTTTAAACCCGTCGTGAAATTCATCGGCCCTTTTGAAGTAAAGGGCAGCGGCACAACGCATACAGTCCGTCTTCCGCAGTATACAGGATCGGTACGCGTGATGGTGGTGGCCGGAGGAAACGGCGCCTATGGCAGCACCGAGAAAACCGTCGCGGTGAAAAGCGACCTGATGACGCTCTCCACGCTTCCGCGCGTGATGGGGCCTGAGGAAGAGGTATGGCTTCCGGTCAATGTCTTCGTCCAGGGAAACAGCCTGAAAAACGTACAGGTCTCCATCCGGACAAAGGGGCTGCTTGCGCCGGCGGACGGCACCTCCAAAAGCGTATCGTTTGACGGGCCGGGAGACAAAACCCTGTTCTTCAAACTGACGTCCGGCAGGAAGACCGGCGCCGAACAGGTGGAAATCAAAGCTTCGGGCAACGGCATCACGTTCACCGAAACCGTTGACATTGCGGTTCGCAACCCGAATCCGCCGACGGTACTGACGCAGGCGCAGCTCATCGAGCCGGGAGAGTCGGCAACGCTCAACATTCAGACCGGCGGCGCGGATCCGGATGACTGGGCAACCCTCGAACTCTCACGCCTGCCGGGCGTGAATTTCAGCCGGAACATGCATTACCTGCTCGAATATCCGCACGGATGTTCCGAACAGATCATCTCGCAGGCCTTTCCGCTGCTCTATATTGAATCATTTGCCGTGCTGAAGGAGGTTGAAAGGAAACGGATGACGGCAAAAGTGAACGAAGTAATCAGAAAGCTCTCGGCGCGGCAGCTGGCGGACGGCGGATTTATGTACTGGTATGGAGATAACTATGCCTCGACATGGGTGACGACTTATGCGGGACATTTCCTGGTCGAAGCGAAAAACAGGGGCTACGACGTGCCGGAAGCCGTCCTGTCACGATGGGTTCAGTTCCAGAGCAGGCTTGCGCAGAACTGGCTGCCCGCGGAACACGACCGCAGCTATTATGCCGTCTCGATGCGCGACCTGCAGCAGGCATACCGCCTCTACACCCTGGTTTTGAGCGGAAATACGGAACTCGGCGCGATGAACCGGATGCGCGATCTGCCCGATCTGTCGCTCCAGGCACGCTGGCGACTGGCGGCCGCATACGCCCTGGCCGGCAGGAGAGACGTCGCCACCTCGCTTGTCTTCAACGCCCCTGATCAGGTGGAAGAGTATGACTTCAATAACGATACCTATGGAACGTCCGGACGTGATAAGGCGATGATCCTGGAAACATACCTGCTGCTGAACGATCCGGAGAAGGCAATGCAGTTGGCGCCGTCGATAGCACAGTCGCTCTCCTCGGGCTACGTCTCCACCCAGACCGCAGCGTTCGGGCTGCTGGCAATGGCGCAACTCGCCGGGAAAGTCGGCGCGGGAAATATAGATATGGACTGGACGCTAAACGGAAAGAAGATGGAGGGAGTGAATACTCCCGGGGCAATGCACCGGATAGAGGTGAAACCGGACGCAAACCTTTCGGCGAACCTTACCAATAAGGGAAGCGGCAAGCTCTATGCACGCCTTTCGGTGCGGACGCAGCCGCAGCACGATTCGGCCGTCGAACCGGTACAGGGACGCTTTGCCCTGTCCGTACGCTACGTCGATCCGAAGGGCAACCCGCTGACGGCAGAGTCACTCCCGCAGGGAACGGAATTTGTGGCAGAGGTGACCGTCAGGAACGGCATCGAACAGCCATTTACCGATCTGGCGCTGACACAGGTATTCCCGTCCGGCTGGGAGATCTTCAACGAACGGATGCTCGAGGGAGACGCCTCCTCCTCCCCCGGCGGCGGATATACTTACCGGGATATTCGCGACGACCGCGTATTGACCTATTTCAATCTCGGCGCCGGACAGACCAAAGTATTCCGTGTCCGCCTGCAGGCAGCTTACCGGGGACGCTATTACCTGCCCCCCGTATCGTGTCTGGCGATGTATGCGCCGCAGGAAGAGGCCCGGAGCGGAGGCGCACGGGTTGAGGTCACGGAATGATGAATCTCCGCAGAGTAAGCCCGCGGAGAAAAATCGCCCTGACGGTATTAGCCGTCCTCCTGCTCCGGTACATGTTTTCCCTGTCCGGCACGATGTTCGACCCTCCATACAGTACGCTGGTTTCCGACCGGAACGGCGAACTGTTGGGGGCGCGCATCGCTGCCGACGGACAGTGGCGCTTCCCACCCGCCGACACAATCCCCCTGAAATATAAAATCTGCCTTATCCGGTTTGAAGACCGCTATTTTCGCCATCATCCCGGCGTAAACCCGCTGTCGCTCGGCAGGGCTATGATCCGGAACGTGAAGGCGCGCCGGGTGGTGAGCGGCGGAAGCACCATTACCATGCAGACCGTCCGGCTGATGCGCCGTCGCAAACGCACCTATCTTGAGAAATTCGTCGAAGCCATTCTCGCCACGCGACTCGAACTCTCCTGCTCGAAAGAACAGATCCTTGCCCTCTACGCTTCACATGCGCCGATGGGCGGAAACGTGGTAGGGATTGGCGCCGCATCGTGGCGCTATTTCGGTCACGGCGCCGCATCGCTTTCGTGGGCCGAGGCCGCCGTACTGGCCGTGCTGCCCAACTCGCCCGCGATGATGCACTTCGGTCGCGACAGGGAGGGGTTGCTGCGGAAGCGCAACCGGCTGCTGCACCGCCTGCTCGACGCCAACATCATCAGCCGGACGGATTATGAACTGGCCGTTGCCGAACCCTTGCCCGCCCATCCGCATCCCCTGCCGCAAATCGCGCCCCACCTGGTGACCCGCGTCCACGGGCAGAATCCCGGGAATCATATCCGTGTCACCGTCGACAGGCATATACAGGTGCGCACCGAAGAGGTGCTGGATCGCTGGAATGGCATATTCTCGCAAAACGGCGTCTCGAACCTTGCCGCGCTGATCGTCGACCTGAAGACAAACGAGGTGCTTGCCTACGGCGGAAACGCCGGATTCGCCGCCAATGCCTCCGGCAGCCGGGTCGACATCATTCACTCGCCCCGGAGCACCGGCAGCATACTGAAGCCGTTCCTCTACTGCGCCATGCTGCAGGAGGGCGTACTGCTGCCCGCGGAACTGTTGCCCGACGTTCCGGTCAATATCAACGGCTTTTCTCCAAAGAATTTCAGCCTGAAGTATGACGGCGCCGTACATGCCGACGAAGCGCTGGCCCGTTCGCTGAACGTCCCCTCGGTGATCTCGCTGCGGAGGTATGGCGTGCCGAAATTCCATGACTTCCTCAAAAGGGCCGGGCTGACCACGCTCAACCGTCCGGCGGATCACTACGGACTGTCGCTGATCCTCGGCGGAATGGAGGGAACGTTGTGGGACATTGCCGGCGCCTACGCAGCGATGGCGCGTGCCGTGACCGATTATAACCGCGACGGAACGTACCGCGAACGGGAGACCTTCAGGCTGCTGCGCGATCAACCCTCTGCGGAAAGGCGTCGAGACGAGTCACCCCTGTTCAATGCAGGCGCGGCGTGGCTCACGCTGCAGGCCCTGACAAACGTGAACCGGCCGGAGGAACTGGACTGGCATTTTATCCCCTCCGTCCGCCGGGTAGCGTGGAAAACGGGTACGAGTTACGGTTTTCGCGACGCATGGTCGATAGGCGTCACGCCCGAATATCTTGTCGCCGTCTGGACGGGCAACGCGAGCGGCGAAGGCCGTCCGGGACTGACCGGTGCACGTACATCGGCACAGGTAATGTTCGACCTGTTCAACCTCCTGCCCGCCACCGGCTGGTTCGAAACGCCCTACGGGGAGCTGGTCGAAGCGGCCGTTTGCCGCGAAAGCGGACTGTTGCGCGGAATGTATTGTCCCGAAAGTTCCGTCGACACCATCCTTCTTCCGGCGAAAGGCTTACAGGGCGCCGTATGCAGTCATCACAGGCGTATTCACGTGTCGGACGACGGGCGTTACCGGGTCTACGAACAGTGTGCCGGCAGCAGAGGTATCCGTTCCGTGTCATGGTTTCTGCTGCCGCCCTCGTGGGAGTGGTATTACCGGCAGCGACATCCCGGATACCGGACATTGCCGCCGTTCTCGCCCGAGTGTCTGTCCGGAAATCAGTCCGAAGCAGTGATGCAGTTTATCTATCCCTATCCGGGCGCGGTAATCAAAATAACGAAGCAGCTGGACGGTTCGCGTGGAAGAGCCGTTTTCGAGTTAGCGCACCGCAAGCCGTCCGCGCGCGTCTTCTGGCATCTTGACGGGGATTATCTGGGTGAAACGTCAGACATTCACCAGAAGGAACTTTCCCCCGACGCCGGCGAACACAGTCTCACCGTGGTAGACGAAGATGGCAGTTCATTGACAATAAAGTTCGGAGTCGAATGAATTGAATGTGATGATGTAATAATGTGAAGTGGAGAAAACCAGCTCGGGGAGCGCCGGAGCGGCAAGGGGCGGGAGCACCCGCCCCGACGAGCGAAAGTTATAATAATCAACATATCATCACA
This sequence comes from Proteiniphilum sp., assembly GCA_031255275.1. Classification (GTDB taxonomy): domain Bacteria; phylum Bacteroidota; class Bacteroidia; order Bacteroidales; family Dysgonomonadaceae; genus Proteiniphilum. The sequence continues at coordinate 62 of JAIRSV010000082.1, read as the reverse complement.
TCATCACATTATTTTCCACTTCACAGAGGAGTTGCGTACATTGCCTGAAAGGCAATATCTTC
>JAIRSV010000023.1 GCA_031255275.1 Proteiniphilum sp. | reverse complement strand
GGGAACGCGGTGAACCCGCTGTTGTCGCTCTGCGATGCGGACGTGTACCGGATACCCGCGTTGCTGCTTGTCGGCTGGCGCGGCGAGCCGGGCGTTCACGACGAGCCGCAGCATATAACGCAGGGACGGCTCACGCCGCCCCTGCTGGAAACGCTCGGTGTGCCGCACCTCGTCATGGAAGACACGGAGGGTGGCTTACGAGGACAGCTCGACACGGCGTTCCGTGCCATGAAAACAAGCGGTACGCCGTTCGCGCTCATCGTCCGCAAAGATACCTTCGCGCCGTACAAGGCGGCGGACACGGACGGCGTCGGCCTTTCCATGACCCGCGAGGTGGCTATCGAAGAGATCATGCTCTCCTCGCCCGACAGCCTGTTCTTCTCGACAACCGGCATGGCATCCCGCGAACTATACGAACTGCGCGAGAAGCACGGGCTTGGACACGGCATGGACTTTCTGACCGTGGGATCCATGGGGCACGCATCGTCCCTCGCGCTGGGGGCGGCACTTGCCCGTCCGGACGCGCTCATCACCTGCCTTGACGGGGACGGCGCGGCGCTGATGCATCTGGGCGCGCTCGCCACAATCGGGATGCTGAAGCCCCGCAACCTGCGCCACATCGTGCTGAACAACGGAGCGCACGATTCTGTGGGCGGGCAGCCGACCGCCGCGCCCGGCATAGAACTTACCGAAATAGCCCGCGCCGCCGGTTACGAGCGCGTCCTTCGCGTAGACACGCTGGAAGACCTGCGGCTCGCGCTGCACGGCGGGCATGAAAAGCGGCTTACGTTCATCGAGACGCGGGTAAAACGGGGAGCGCGCGCCGATTTAGGTCGGCCAAAAACCAGCCCCGCCGAAAACAAGGCGGCGTTTATGGGACAGTTCTATGACATTGCTCCTAAAATTGGTTGAAAATTATATAAAAAATCGTGGAGTAAATTGGCAAAAGAATTTTGTTGGTATAATATGGCTTTGAAGGTTAAAAATGGATATTGAACAACTGAAAAATGGCATTACACTGATGACCATCAAAAAATAATTGATGCTGTTAGCGGAACGTGATTTTGAAATCGCGGGTAACGGGGGACTGTCGCCTTATCCTTTTTTCATTTCTTCCACCAGAAATTTTTTAAAATCGGTTAGTTTTTCAGGGAAAATATTAAAAAAAGCGGCGGGGACAAACGCTTCGTTTTCCACGTCACTAAACGTAATTCCATTTATATTCCAATCCTTTTTTTCGAGTAACGCGTTCAATGTTAAAACCATTTTGTCATGACTAAATATCAATTCCTGATACAATTTAAAGTAGTTAAGACTGTCGTTGCCGTAATTAAAATGACCTTTATCAAAAACTGACGGAGACACGCCAATCGGTTCCATAGAGACCATCTTTAGTTCCTCGGCATTTTTTACTGATTTTTCAAATTTTTCTTTGATTTTTTCGATAAAATCTTCCCTTGCCATTGAAGACCGCTCGCTGGGAAAAGCCCGGATGATGGCTATCAGGTGACAGGTTTCATGGCAATACAGTTCCCTTCTTACGCAACATTGTTTAATGTCATCCCGTTTAGTAAAAGCGTCTTCATATTGTTTTTTCAGTATAATGATAATCGTAACAACGCTGCGGGGCGAATAAATACAGCAACATGCCTCGAATGGAATCTCATCACTGTAAATGATGGATACTTTGAAAACGTCTTTAATATAATGGGGGACTGAAATATCGGAAAAATCCAAATGCACTGGCCCTTCAGCCGGTGAATCGAAAGGGATTTGTTCCAAAACACCCTTTAAAGACCATAGGGTGAAGTTCACTTCCATAGATGCTACGCCAGCTTTTCCCCCGCATTAATGTCAAACAGGTCTTTATTTTTCGTGATGATTTCCAGCGCTTTTTCGTAGCACTCCAGACTATCAGCCGGATTTTCACCGCTGAAATTGATATCCAAAACGCCCAACTCTGCGGCTCTGCTTCGGATGTTGGCAAACCGCTCTTTTTCGGAAACTCCGCCGGTTGATAACATGACCATATCTTACTCCTTCATTAGGCCAAATATACCTGTTTTCAACATCTTTGCAAAGCCCCCTAGCGGCTGGATTGCTTCGGGTGGAAGTTTTTGCTCTCGTGAAGTTCGCTACTTCCATGCCGCCTGCGAAGCAGGCGGCACTGCCTTTCGGCTCGCAATGATGGCCTCTCCTGCGCTCCTAAGGGAAATTATATTTACACCTTGTCCTATAACCAATTTATGAGATTCAATTGTTCAATATCTTCATAATGCTTTGTATTATTTGAGATTAACGTTCCATTGTTTTTAATTACAATTGCAGCAATAAATATATCGGCATCCCCTATCGTCTTACCTTTCTTTCGTAACTGTGCATATAAATCCGACGCTATATTTATAACATCATCATCTATGCTAAATACAACTACATCTTCCAGAAATTCTCTGAATTGGTCCTCCTTTTTTCTGTTATTTTTCCATCTGAATCCTTTTACTATTTCATAGATATTTATTATTGTTGTACATATTTCCACATCATCATCAACTGCCTCCATTAGTTTTTCTTTTACATTATTGTTTGCGTTAAAATAATACGAAATAATATTGGTATCAAGAAATATCATATTTCATCTCTGCCTATAGAAAAATTTGCCCTTTCTTCAACTATTTCATTTATAGTCTTTACGTCTTCATCATCCCATGAGCCAAAGTGCTTCAACATCCGTTGCCGTTTTGTACTTTTTGTATCAATAGGCTTGGTAAAAGTTATATGCACTTCATATTTGCCCTCAACCGGGATGGGTTCAATCGGCTTAAAATAATTTCCATCGAAAATAGCATTTATTGTCTGCATTTTAAGTTCTCTTTATGTCTCATTATAGTGTATTTATAAGGTCATTACAGGCACTTGCCAGCTTTCCCGCCACTGGATTGCTTCGGGTGGAAGTTTTTGCTTTCGTGAAGTTCGCTACTTCCATGCCGCCTGCGAAGCAGGCGGCACTGCCTTTCGGCTCGCAATGATGGCCTCTCCGAACGCTCGCCAGTTCCCTGCCTTCACTCACTCGTTAGCTAGCTCGCATGGGACAATTCGCAATTCGCAACCCCCTATCGGCGGCCATTACTCATTCGTCTCGCACGGGACGACTCGCCAGCCCTCACTCAAAACCATTGCTAATTGCTCACTGCTCATTCGTCTCGCCGGGCCGTTCACAACTGCCTATCGGTCCATTACTACTCCTCATTCGGCTCATCACCCTCATTCTGGCTATCATTCCAGCCTCCTAAGTCTGTATTCGCCGTACTCAGGTTACGTCCAGGCCCTGCCGTCATGTCGCGCCAGAAACCATCATCCTTATGATAATAGACTGCATAGCCGCTTGCAATTTCGGCAATAGTAACGTTAGCAATCACGCCTTCTTCGTGCTTTTCTGCATAGTAGTTTTGAAGTTCTACATTCTCATAACCATACTGCGATTCATCATAGCTTGGGTATTCTTGAATTAACCCGTGAATCGTGCCGCCAGTCTTGCTGAACATGCCGCTCGCATCCACAAACACGCCGGCACCAAAGCCTTTAGGCGGATCTTCGGTGTAGCCTTCGTTGGGGTAGATGCCATTGCCGGAGATACTCCCGTTCTCCATGGTGAAGACGCCGTTGCTGTTGACATACACGCCGCCGCCGTTGCCGTTCTCTTCTGTAACCGTATTCCCTGTGATTTTCACTGAACCAGTCATATCGAATGAAGAGTCCTCGATATATACGCCGCCGCCGAACTTTTCGGCAATATTGTTGATTATTCCGGACGTGCCGCTAATGGAAAATGCGCCTCCATTTATCTGTACGCCGCCGCCGGTATTGGCCGTATTTTCTCTGATTGTCCCGGATATCATTGAAAATGTACCGTTACTCATATATACGCCGCCGCCATGGCCGTTTCCCTCAGCCTCATTCTTTTCGATGATCCCGGATATCATTGTAAACTCGCCGCCGTTGACATTTACGCCGCCGCCGCCCGTTATTTGGGCCTTATTCTCGCCGATTGTCCCGCCGGTCATAGTGAAGGAGCCGTCGACAGTTACGCCGCCGCCCGTTGTTTGGGCCGTATTGCCGCTGATGGTTCCGCCGTTCGTGGTAAAGATGCCCTCACCTGCTACATACACGCCGCCGCCGCTGCTGCTGTCGCCGGTGGTCTTATTGTCGCTGATGGTCCCGTTGTCCATAGTGAAGGTGCCGCCAGTTGCTACATACGCGCCGCCGCCGTTGCCGGTGCCCACATTTTTGCTGATTGTCCCACCGTTCATGATCAATGTGCCGCCGCCTTCCACAATCACGCCGCCGGCACCACCACCAACACCAGCACTATCCAACTTGTTGGTGTTTCCCGTAATCACCGCTCCAGCGGCCAGAACAAGCGTTCCGCCGTTTTCTACCTTGATCAAGGGGGCTTTGTTGTTCTCTACCTCAACCCCATTAAAGGTGATGTTTCGCAGGGTCAGCGTTACGTCTTTACCCACAGTAATGAGGGGAGCCCCGGCCGGGTTACCACCTTTCAGAGGTATCGTCTTGCTGTTGCCGTCAATGGTCACTTCTGCTGGGCTGGTGCTTCCTTTGTTGAGGACCAGCCCAGTTGTGTCGAGGTCATAAATGTTATCAAAGGACACTGGTTGCTTCTGATCGCCTCTCAGCCAAAGGTACAAAGGTTCGTCCTTTTCCGCTGCCTGCTTTATCTTGTCTATGGCACTATCATTCTGGCTTATGCTAAGCCCGGAAAACTGGATTGCGGGTTGTGGTTGGCCGGGCCATCTCTCGGTCGGCACTATATAAGTATTAGATTCGTCAGGTTCACAACCGGTAAAGACGGATATCGACATCACGGCCAGCACCGCAACCAACGCCGTCGTCCTAAAAATAATCTTTGCTGAAAACGCTGTAGCGGCGGAATTCAACTGCTCACCCGCACGCACTTTTTCGATTCCTTTCATAGCTCATTCCTTTACAATACAATACAGATATAATACCATACGCTATAACATACCTCAATTCGTCTAACCAATCAATATGGTAACAAAAATGAAGTATGGTTGACAAGTGCTAGCAAGAGCGCTCGCCCGGACGCTCGCAACTGCCTATCGGCAGCCTCATTCCTCATTTTTTACAGACTACCGCAACTACCTATCGGCAACTCACATCTCGTTCTTTATACTTTAATTTAAACTGCGAATTTTTGACTGAAATTTAACTTGACATGGGGTAACGGGTATGGTAGAATATTCTGTCAATAGAAAAACCGTTTGCTAAGTTTTAGCGTTAAGGCGGTACTGACAGCGGCGCGGTGGCAAAAACGCCTGTGCACCATGTTGTTTTTACGCGCCGTTATCATATTTTGGATAAAATCATGCAATTTTTTGATACTCATGCCCATATTGGGTTGATATTTGATGACCCTATTGAACAACTGATGGCAACTCGGGAAGCGCGTCAGACTGGCGTTTCAAGAATTCTTTCGATATGCAACAATTTGCATGATTTTGCGAAGGTTTACGAAAACCTTAAATCGGCGACCAACGTCTACCATGCGGCGGGAGTTTCTCCGTCCGAGGTGCAAAGTCCAGGTAAGGGATGGTTGCAAACGGTTGAGCAAAATCTTCGTCTACCGCGTGTCATCGCCGTGGGCGAAATCGGTTTGGATTATCACCACAAATTTGGCGACAGAAAGTCGCAAATAGAACTGTTTTTAGCACAACTCGACCTTGCGAACAAGCTGAACTATCCCGTGATAATCCATAACCGGGATGCAGGGCGCGATGTATTCGATATAATGCGTAACCGGCTCCCACCCAAAGGCGGAGTACTGCATTGCTACTCTGAAAACGCCGAATACGCAAAAAAGATGCTGGCCAGCGGCCTTAATATGTACTTTTCATTTGCCGGCAATCTGACGTACCGGAACGCCCGCAACCTGCACGAAACCATCGGCGTACTGCCGCTCGACCGCATACTAATCGAGTCGGAAAGCCCCTTCATGGTGCCCGCCGAACATCGTGGCAAACGCAATATGCCTAAATTCCTGCCAATGACAGCCCGTTGCCTTGCCGAAATGCTAAAATTGAGCCTCGAAGAAACAGCCGACATACTCTGGGAAAACTCTAACCGCTTCTTCGGCTTACCAAACGAGTAAGCATCAACCAAGTATAGATATGATACGGCCAGTGCTTTATCGTTAGGCGCACCCAAGTTGCCGTGGCGGGCAGTTACGCCTGCTTTACAGGTGGCATGAAAGGAGAGGTTGTGTAAAGAGAGCGACTTGCATGGTGGGGGCTTCCTCCGTACCCGTGTTTTCCTATTTTGTAGAAACAGTGTTATCCATGTGTTAAATTCTGAATTTCCAGATGCCTTTACATACCACTATGCAAAAATACAATTTATTGATACAATGGCACATATTTTATTAATGGAGGCCAACATGGACATAGAAATCAAATCCATTCACTTTTCCCTTATCGATGACGAACGAGACTATATCGATAAGAAAATTGCCCGCATACGCAACGCCGAAAATATGATTGTCAATCTAATCATAACAATCACAAAAGACAACAACACCTTCGTTGCGGATGTTACAGTAACCTTCAAATGGGGCGTATCTGCCCATCTCAAAGAACAGGATTTCGATTTTTCTTCCACCATCGACAGAATGATCGATAAACTGGAAGCAAAAATCACAAAAGAAAAAGAAAAACATCAGGATAAACGGTAAAGCTGCAATCCGTGCTAACAGGTTTTTACAATAACCTCCTCACATTGTAAATGTGAGGAGGTTATTAAATATATCAATTCGATTCGTCTTCTAACATATTTATGCGTGTTTCCAAATTCATCAATATACTTTGCAACCGTTCATCTTTTATTTTTCCATATAGCTCTTTATTTGTGTTACTTTCTATGCGTTGTTTAATTATTTTTACAGCTTCTTTTTCTTGTTCACGGTTTATTTCCTCATCATCATTCACAAACAAAAACGCAATAGAACTCACTGAGATGCTTGGATATTTTTTATTTATTGTCAAAATTATTTTACGTTGCATTGTCTGCAAAATTTGTGCCCAGCCTTGATGGTCAGTTTCAACGTACAGCATATTATTTTTTATATAAGCTATCCTCGAATGTTCCGCAACTTTACAGGCTGTCACACGGTCACGCTCTGAAGCCTCGCTATAAATACCGTTCTTTTCAGCAGATCTCCTATACGACGTTTTACTCGACCTTCCAAGAAACGCCTCCTCCACAATATTACACCACTCAGATTGTAAATTGGATTGACCGGATATTTTTTTACGGGTTTCATTGTCAAGAACAAGCGTCAGAACATCACCGATCGTTTTCATGTACCAAATTCCCATCGTTAATGTAATATACGATCGTGTCATCTTTTCTGTACTGATTGAACGGCTCTTCCGGCAAAAAAGTATAAAACGCCTGTTTATACGGCGGTAACACTTGTAAAAATTTTTT
>JAIRSV010000161.1 GCA_031255275.1 Proteiniphilum sp. | reverse complement strand
TGGGGCATTTACCGTCTTTTTCTTCGTTCCGTTTGAGGTAGAACGATACCTTAACTTGTTGCTTCATAACTCTGTTTTTTAAGTGCAAAATTAACTGATATAGAGTTATTTATAAGCATGAAAAGTGAAGCTGAACAGCGAAACAAACCTACGTTTTTCCGACAAAACCCGTCTTTCCCTCCGATGGCCGAAAAAAAAGGCTTACCTTTGGCGGAGATTGACTGAAAAACAGGCGTTCTTTGTAATTTTGGCCGTGGTTCGTGGGTTGTTTTTAGAATTGGAATTACCAAGGATAAGGTAGCTTTTCTTCTTCTTAACTCGGCTTTATTCTTCTTTTTCGTGCTGTGGAAGAATAACGCAAAACAACGCCAATGAACCTAATTGCCAGCCACTTACTTTATTTATCCTTGTTTTTCTGTTATGTCAGTCAAAATCGTTATCTTTGTCACAATTTCAATGAGGCACCCAACAAGTATTTATCACTAAAATTTAACATTATGCCCGGAAGAAGTACACTTGAACGCCCGGATGAAGATTTCCTGTCGTTCTCAAACACAATCAACAAACAATGCACCGAACATGCCACGGAATGGAACATTGAGGCGGGACGCCTGGCTGCGCTGAACTCGCTGACCGAAAATGCCGCTGCGGCTTATGAGGCAAACAGTGACAAGGCGACGCGTAATCTTATCACCTCGAGTAACAAGAAGGCGGCGTTCGGCGACCTGAAAAAATTCCTTTCCTCCTTCATCGATTACCTCGAAGGCAACCTCTCCGTCCCCGACGAAGCGCTTGCCGTCATGAACCTCCGTTCGCGTACGCACCACGCGTACCAGCCCAAACCCCGTCCGCAGGAGATCCCCCTGGTGAAGGTGGAGAGGCAGCACGACGAACTGATCGTATACGTCACCCGGTCGGAGTACGGCCACCCGACGCAGAGCATGAAGCGTGAAAGTTATGCCGGCTTCAAGCTGCGCTGGCGCTTCGAGGAGGAGACGACGTATCATATCGAAATCTCCACGCGTCTGCATTACACCCTCTTTTTTCGGCGCGAAGACGAATCGCGTCGCGTCATACTGTCGGCCGCCTGGGTGAATCCCCGCATGGAAGAGGGTCCCTGGTCGGACGACGTCTCCGAGATAGTCGGTTAGTCAAACGTGTCCGGGAACCGGACGCCGGAGGACAGTAGGCGAAAGCCGAAAAACAGTGGGCGGAAGCCGGCGCGGCCGGTTTTCCGCCCACTGGCATTATCCCCCCTTCGGTCACCGTTGCAGCAGCCCTCTTTGCGGCAGGATTCGGAAGAATGTCGCAGGAGGGCTTCGCCATGAAAACGAAAAACGATTTAACAGTATGATCCGTGCCCGTCACTGTAAATCAGAGTGTGGCAGCGGTAAAACGGAAAGTTTTGTTGAAAACGCGGAGATGTGAAATTTTTTCAAATTTCAATGATCCCCTTTCTACGCACCGTTTTCAATATTCAATTGCTTCAGGCGAAGGTTCACCCCGTCAAATTCGGCATACGAAAAAAGGGTAATCCAGTCCCCCAGCATAATCACGCGGCTCTTCCGCGCGACAGGCAGGTCAAGCAGCACGTGACGGTGTCCGAAGACAAAGTAATCAATATCGGGCGACTCCTTCAGCATCGCCTTTGCGAAACGGATCAGATGTTCACGCTCCTCGCCCAGATAAGGCGTCACCCCACCCCTCGCGCGACTGCTGTCCGACCAGCGATGCGCCAGCGGTATCGTCCAGCGCGGATGGACGGCCGAAAAGCATTTCCGCAGCCACCGGCTGTGAAACACCCTTCGCAGGAAGTGAAACGAACGGGAATCATCCCCCAGTCCGTCGCCGTGGGCAAGGAAAAACCGCTTCCCCGCTATCTCCGTGACAAACGGTTCCAAATGCAGGATCAATCCGCACTCGACGGAGAGGTAATCGGTCAGCCACAGGTCATGATTCCCGGCGAAGAAATGAATCTCCATCCCCCCGTCGGTCATTTCGGCCAGCTTGCCGAGCAGGCGCGTAAACCCTTTGGGAACCGCATGGCGGTATTCGTACCAGTAGTCGAAAACGTCGCCCATCAGGAAGATAGCGGCAGCGTTGTCCTTCACGCTGTCGAGCCACCGGCACAGTTTCCGTTCCGTCCCGATGGAATCGACGTGCGACCCGGAACCTAAATGAATATCAGCAAGAAAATAGACTTTATTTTTCACGGTCAGTTCATTCAAACATCACATCAGGCCGGGCTACAGCATCCCGAGTTCGAGCAGGGCCTCTTCGCTCATCATCGACCGGTCCCACGGAGGGTCGAACGTGAGGTGAATCTTCACGCTGCCGATACCCGGTATCGATTCCAGCTTCATCTGCACGTCCATCAGGATGAAATCGGCCGCGGGACAGGCGGGAGAGGTAAAAGTCATCTCGACGGCCACATTATTATCCTCGTCCGTATCCACATCATAAATCATCCCCAGGTCATAGATATTCACAGGAATTTCGGGGTCATACACCCTCCGGAGTTTTTCCACTATCCTGTCCTGCAGTTCCTGTAATTTTTCGTTCATAATTCTTGATTTTTTTATAAAGAACCCGTCCGGCACACCGTGCAGGGCTGCATCAGAGAAGCCCCCTGTCTGCGAAACTGAAAAAGTTTTCGCCGCCGACAATGATGTGGTCGAGCAGCGAAATATCCATCAGTTGAGCCGCCTCCTTCAACTGCCTCGTGATCTGCCTGTCCTGCGAACTCGGGTCGCACTGCCCGGACGGGTGATTGTGTCCGAGTATCACTCCCGAAGCGTATCGCCCGAGGGCTTCCCTGAGAATCAGCCGGATGTCGACCACCGTACCCGAGAGACCGCCGCGACTCACCTGAATGGCGCTGAGTACCCGGTTTGAGCGATCGGTCAGCAGCGCCCACATCTCTTCGTGGTTCAAATCGGAAAGCAGCGGGAAAAAATGTTCGCAGGCAACGCTCGAGGAGGTGATTTTTTTCCGCTGCGACGTTTCTACAGCCCTCTTCCTCCGTCCCAGTTCGAGGGCGGCAATCAAAGTCACGGCCTTGGCCTGACCGATTCCGCGAAAATTATTCGTCAGATCGCCCACATTCATCCTCGCCAGCCTGTTCAGATCGTTATCCGCTTTCGACAAAATATGTCTCGCCAGTTCCACCGCGCTCTGCCGGTCGTTTCCCGAACCGATGAGGATTGCCAGAAGTTCCGAATCGGAAAGCGCCGCAACACCCTTCAGCAGTAATTTTTCACGCGGACGGTCTTCTTCCGCCCATTGCTTGATGCTCAACCTCTCCATAACGTCCTCCACAGTAAGCTGTATTCGGCATAAAATTCAATCCGTCGAAGTTCCGTGCGCCGGGTTACTGTCTCACACGTTCCACGTAAGAACCGTCGCGCGTATCCACCCTGATTTTCTCACCCGCATTGATGAACAGCGGCACACGCACCTCGGCGCCCGTCTCGACGGTAGCGGGTTTCAGCGTATTCGTCGCCGTATCGCCCTTAATGCCGGGCTCGGTATAGGTAATCTCCAGGACGACGTGCACCGGCATCTCCGCCGTGAGGATCGTACCGCTTTCGGCATGTATCTGCACATCCACCACATCGCCCTCCTTCAGGAACTTCACCCCCCCGATCTGTTCACCCGGAATGGGAATCTGTTCAAAAGTCTCGGTATTCATAAAATTATACCCCATATCATCGCGATAAAGGTACTGAAACGGACGGCGTTCGATGCGCACCTCGTCCACCTTTACGCCTGAGTTGAAAGTCTTTTCGAGGACACGTCCCGTCGTCACATTCTTCAGTTTGGTACGGACAAAGGCCGCCCCTTTACCCGGTTTCACATGAAGAAATTCCACAATGAAATAATACTGACCCTCCAGATCAATACACATTCCGTTCCTGAAATCAGCAGTTGTAGCCATAAGATATTTATTGTTATGATTTTATATTTGTTTGTTCAGGCGGCAAAAGTAGTCATTTCGGACGACATACACAAACCGCAGCCTCTGCCCGGCCTGACTTGCCGGCGTTTGCAGCGTTCACGCCGTTCACGCTGTGCGCGCAGTTCGGATGAATGTCACTGTGTGTTAATGACAGCTCCGTTTCCCCGCCGAATGACGGGAGTGCCATTCATTACAGCGCCGTCAGGAGCTGCTCAATGGCCTTTCTTCCTGCGGGTGCGGCTGATGTCGAAACAGAGCAGGCTGCCTTTTTTTATCACGTAGCTGCTTATCCTCGTCCTGCGTTTCCACAAGCCCAGGTCTTTTGAGGCATACAGATAGAGCTTTTCGGAATTTTTATCTGCCGAATAAGTCCATTTAAGTCCGTCAATTATCGCATCGCAACCCCCATCTATTGTGCTGATACGGCAGGTGTCTTTCCCGATTATCACTTCAAAACCGTTTGCCCAAAAATAAGTGGTATAGCGCAACCGTATATCCTGCCGTTTGAACTGATGATGTTTACGGCTTACGTCATAAACCGAATCGGGGTCGTATTCGATATACAGTTCGGCCTCTTCGTCAAGGAAGGTATATCCGGCAACACCCTTCGCCCCGTTTTTTTGCAAAAAAAGCGTGCCGCTCAGTGTGCCGGGGAAATCCCCGTCTTTCAAATCTTTGAAAACAGAGAAAAAATTCGGCTTGATAGCAAAAACGGTCTTCTCCGGATAG
>JAIRSV010000100.1 GCA_031255275.1 Proteiniphilum sp. | reverse complement strand
TATGTAGCCGCGCAGCGTGTTTTTTACGGCTACAACGACATGGCCGACGCCAAGGCGCTGCTCGAATCCATCACCCGCAGTTTCGGCTATATCTACGGGCGCGAAAAGGGAGTGCGTGTGAATACCATTTCGCAGTCGCCCACAATGACCACCGCCGGGAGCGGGGTGAAGGGTATGACCGATCTGATGGATTTCTCCGAACGCATGTCTCCCCTGGGAAATGCCGGCGCCGACGATTGCGCCGATTACTGTATCGTCATGTTCTCTGACCTCACGCGCAAAGTCACCATGCAGAATCTCTATCACGACGGCGGTTTCTCCGGCATGGGGATGAGCCTCCGCGCGATGAAGCAGTATAGCAACGGGCTGGACGAAAATCGTGATGATGCGGGGAATGTGATCTACGGATAATCCCTGCTTTGCCGGCGGAGAATGTGGTGCGGAAAATCCGGGGGAGTGCGGGTGAACGCCACGCACGGATAACCGTCGGATTAACGGCCGAAGTGCACGGGATGCGAAGCGCGGCGGACGGAATAAAGAATTTACCTGAAAACAGGGCTTTCACGGAATAATCTTTTAATTTTGTGCTCAAATAAACAGAAAACAGGTAACGGTAACGATGAATAAGCCTTTCGATTATAAAAAAATTCTTCCCGATCTGATCGTCATCGCAGGATTTGTCCTGCTCTCTTTCCTCTATTTTGCTTCGGCCGTGACCGACGGTCGCGTAATCGCCCAGAACGACTCCCTGGCCGCCATCGGACAGGGACAGGAACAGCGCGATTACATGGAACGTCACGACGGGAAACGTTCCAGATGGAATCTCTCCATGTTCGGCGGAATGCCTTCCTATCAGATGAGTCCCACCTACGACTCGTCCAAGCCGCAGGAAGCGCTCAAAAAAGCGTACACCCTCTTCCTGCCCCATTGCGTGGGACTGGTCTTTATCATGCTCCTCGGATTCTACATCCTGATGCGCGCCCTCAGGTTCCCACCCCTTGCCGGCGCACTGGGAGCCGTCATCTGGACATTTTCGTCCTACTTCTTTATCCTCATCGCCGCCGGGCATATCTGGAAGTTCGTCACCCTGGCCTACATTCCGCCCACCATCGCAGGCATGTTCCTCATCTACCGGAAGAGGTATCTCTCCGGCGGACTGCTCTTCATGCTGTTCGTCGCCTTCCAGATATCCTCCAACCATCCGCAAATGACCTACTACTTTCTGTTCGTCATGCTATTCATCGTCATAGCCTTTTTCGCGGAAGCCATTCGCACAAAAGATCTCCGGGGATTCCTGCAATCGACCGCGATAGTCGTCGCAGCCGGCATAATCGGCGTGGCCGCCAACGCGAGTAACCTTTACCACACGTACGAATATTCGAAGGAGACGATGCGGGGGAAGTCGGAACTGACTCATCACGGCAGTGAAAACAGCACGGGCAACGGGCTGGAACGCGATTACATCACGGCCTGGAGCTACGGCATCGGCGAGACGTGGACGCTGCTGGTACCCAATGTCAAAGGCGGAACATCCGCCGCCCGGATTGCCGACAGCGCAAAGGCGATGAGCAGGGCGCGTCCCGAATACCGGCAAATCTACGAACAGATCGGACAGTACTGGGGCGAACAGCCCTGGACGTCAGGCCCGGTTTACGCGGGAGCATTCGTGCTGACGCTCTTCGTCCTGGGGCTTTTCGTCGTGAAGGGGCCGCTGAAATGGGCGCTGCTCGCCGGTACGCTTTTCTCCATACTGCTCTCGTGGGGAAAAAACTTCATGGGGCTGACCAACCTCTTTATCGACCGGATACCGATGTATAATAAATTCCGGGCTGTCTCCTCCATCCTCGTGGTGGCCGAATTCTGTATCCCCCTGCTGGCCGCGCTCACCGTGAAAGAGCTGATTCAAAAGCCGGAAACGCTGAAAAATAATATAAAATACTTCTATCTCAGCCTCGGAGCAACCGGGGGAATAGCACTGCTGTTTGCCCTTGCACCCGGAGTCTTCTTCTCCACCTTCGTCTCCGGCGCCGAGATGCAGGCATTACAGACGCTGCCGCCCGAACATATCCGGCCGCTGATTGCCAATCTGACCGAGATGCGTATCTCCCTGTTCACGGCCGACGCCTGGCGCAGTTTTTTTGTCGTCGTCGCCGGCGGCCTCCTCCTCCAGCTGTTCGCCAACAGACGGATAAAAGCCGTCTGGACGGTGGCCGGCATCCTCCTGCTCTGCCTGGTCGACATGTGGGGCGTGAACAAACGCTATCTGAATGACAGCGATTTCGTGCCGAAAAGCAACCGGCAACAACCCTTCAGCCCCTCGTCCGCCGACCAGTATATCCTGCAGGATACCACCCGATACTACCGTGTGCTGAACATGGCCACCGGCACATTCGACGACGGCATTACCCCCTACCGGCACAAAGCGATCGGCGGCTATCATGCGGCAAAGCTGCGCCGCTATCAGGATCTGATAGACACGTATCTCACCACCGAAATGACGGTTTTGCACCAGGACATCATCCGGCATCAGGGCGCAATGGATTCGCTGAACGCCGACCGGTTCAAAGTGTTGAACATGCTCAACGCCAAATGGATCATCCTGCCGGCGCAGAACGGCGCCACCATTCCGGTGGAGAATCCGCACGCCGCGGGCAACGCCTGGTTTGTCGGCAGCCTCCGCTTCGCAGACAGTGCCGACGAGGAGATCGAAGCGCTGGGCGCCGTCGACCTCCGGACGGAAGCCGTAGCCGATAAGAAATATGAACCGCTTCTTGCCGGCTTCCGGCCGACGCCGCCCGATCCGGCATCCACCATCCGGCTGACGGACTATGATTCCGACTTCGTGACCTATGCCGTAGATGCGAAAAAAGACGAACTGGCGCTGTTCTCCGAAGTGTACTATCCCGACGGATGGCAAATCACCATCGACGGACGGCCGGTAGAGATGCTTCGGGCTAACTATACCCTGCGGGCGCTCCCCATCCCGGCCGGACGGCACACGGTGGAATTCCGTTTCGACCCGCAGAGCATCCGGGTGACCGACAGCATCGCCTTCGCCGCACTGATTATCATGCTGACCGTCGCCCTGCTTCCGGTCTTCAATACGGTGAGAAGAGGGGCAAAGAGCACGGCCGTTAAACCATAACCAATACATACGCACAATGAAAAGAATTACAACATCACTGCTGCTCCTCTGGACGCTTTCATCCCTCATCGCGCAGGAAAACAGCATCAGGGAACAGATCCTCGGCTACAAAGACTCGGAGTACGATTTTGTCAACAAAGGGCGGCGTCTGCTGGCCGCCCGCCTCCAGGATTACGAAATACAGGAAGCAATCAACGTGAAAAACGGGCTGCTGGACGAATTTCGGGGAAATGTTTCCGAAGTCTTTTATATAGGAGAATACATTCATCTTCTTTTACTGACGGGAGAGTTCGACGAGTTGCTGAATTACCTGAAACAGGTGGACTTCGAACAACCCGTATCGCACAACGTAAGGGTTTCGTCGCAGACCGACGGTTTTTTCACCACCGTGTTTACGCAGATGACCGAAAATGCCGACATCCTGGAGATGGATATAAAAGACGCCGTACAGGACGGGATGGAGCGGGATTTCCTCCTTCTTCTCCTGCATGATATTGCCGTGTCGGTACCTCCGGCTCAACGCTCCCGTTCGCCGCACACGGCAGAAATCAACCAAATGGCCGACCGCTTTCTGTTCATTTATCCCGGCAGTCCGTACGAACAGTTCGTCAGGGAACATATCCGGCTGGTCTATAAGGAAACGGACTGGGGCATGTACGGCGACATCGGTTTCGGCGCTGCGTTCAATCAGGGAAATCTCAGCCGGCAATTCGCCAACGGCACAGTGATGGACATGTCGTTCGAATGCCGTCACCGCAAACTCATGGGAATATTCGGATTCGAACTTTCCGGACATCAACTCAAAAGAGACCTCCCGGTCAACAACACTATATGGGAAGAAAAGAGACACTCCCTGATGGGTAATATGTATCTCAACGCCGGATATTTAGTGTTCGAAAACAGGCGCTGGAGCATCTACCCCTATATAGGAGGCGGATTCACGGGATATTCCGCCGCAGAGAAGGATATAGAGGAAAATGAAAGACTT
>JAIRSV010000056.1 GCA_031255275.1 Proteiniphilum sp. | reverse complement strand
GCGGGTGCTCCCGCCCCTTGCCGCTCCGGCGCTCCCCAAGCTAGTTGTTTTTGGCGCATTGGTTATGTAAATCACGTAAATCAGAAGAATCACAGTGCAGACAATTAGCTCCGAAATCGTTCGTCGGGGCGGGTGCTCCCGCCCCTTGCCACTCGGGCGCTCCCCGAGCTGGTTGTTTTTGGCGTCTCGCACGGTGCGAGAAGAAAAAGCAGTGTGTTGTCGGCGTCTCGCACGATCTTTGCCGGCGTATTGGCCTGCACAAAAAAAAATCGTACTTTTGCGCTGAAACTCTTTTTTATACTTACTTAAGATATGAACAGAATAAATCCGTATTTACTTCCGGCGCTTTTACTCGCGCTGCTGAACTGTCACTGCGCCCTTCCGCGAGAGGCCGGACGGGAAGAAGATCCGCCGCAAACGCCCGCTGCCGAAATGAACGGGCGACTGGGAAAGGGTATGAACATCGGCAATACCTTCGAAGCAATGCCTTCGTGGCAGTCACCCTTCGATCCGCAGGATATGAAACGCATTGCCGGCCTCGGCTTCAGCCATGTACGAATCCCCATCCGCTGGGAAAGGGATGACCGCAGCATGGCTTCCGCTCCCTATACCATTTACCCGGAGTTTATGGACACCATCCGGCGGGTTGTGGACGAGGCGCTGAAAAGCGGACTGCATATAATCATCAACATGCATCATCACGACGGACTCTATGCCGATCCGGCGGGACAGAGGGAACGTTTCCTGTCGCAGTGGGAACAGATTTCCGACTGCTTCAGAGACTATCCCGACAGCCTTCTCTTCGAGATAATGAACGAACCGCACGACAACCTGACGGCGGACTTGTGGAACGGTTACGCGAAGGAGGCACTCTCCACGATCAGGAAGAGCAATCCCGGACGCTGCGTGCTGCTCGGCGTGGCCGAATGGGGCGGAGTCGACGCACTGCAGTCGCTCGAGATCCCCGACGATCCGCACCTCATCCTCACCATCCACTACTACAACCCCTTCCACTTCACGCACCAGGCGGCGGAGTGGGTGGAAGGTTCCGACGCATGGCTGGGCACGGTGTGGAACGACTCGGAGGTGGAACACGAGGCGGTACGCGAAGATTTCCGGCCGGCGAAACGGATTGCCCGGACAGGGAATATCCCCGTCCATATAGGAGAGTTCGGAGCCTTCTCGCGGGCGGATATGGAGTCGCGGATCCGGTGGACGCGCTTCCTCGCCCGCTGGTTCGAAGAACAGGGATTCAGCTGGGCTTACTGGGAATGGAATTCAACTTTCGGCATCTTCGACCCCAAAACGGATTCCTTCCGCACCGGGCTGACCGAAGCCCTGCTCGGAAATCCCCTTTGACCGGATACCATACCATATATATATGTATATATGAATCCCACCTCCACACAGATTCCGGGTGAACATAACATTTTAGACATTGAGTGAGTGATGAATGTATTAAGAAACATTATCTTCGATTTCGGAGGGGTGCTGATTGACTGGAATCCTGTCTACCTCTACCGGAAAGTATTCGACCGGGAAGAGGAGATGAACTATTTCCTGGAACACGTATGCCGCTATGACTGGAACGTCCTGCAGGATGCGGGACGCCCTCTGGCCGAAGCTACCCTGAGCCTGCAGGAACAGTATCCCGAATACAGCGAGGAGATTGGCATGTATTACGGCCGGTGGGACGAGATGCTGGGCGGCATCATCGGGGAGAACGTGGCGCTGATCAGACCGCTCAGGAAGAAATACGGCGTATACGGGCTCACCAACTGGTCAGCCGAAACCATCCCCGCCGCGATGAAGCGTTACGATTTCTTCAGGGATCTGGACGGGATGGTCGTTTCGGGAGAGGAAAAGACCGTCAAACCCGACCCGCTGCTCTACCGTATCCTGCTGAACCGCTACGGGATCAGGGCAGAAGAGTCGCTGTTCATCGACGACAGCCGCGCGAATATCGAAACGGCGCTGCAACTGGGATTCAAGACCGTCCACCTGACCGCCGGGATGAACCTGAGGGAGGAACTGAGGAACAGCTACCAAATAATCATCGAATAATCTGCAATAATGTAATAATGAGTTAACGCACCACCCCCTTTCCGAAACGCGCTGTTAAAAAACGGGAAATTTATCCGTTAAAACAGTGATTTTATATATTTTTGTCCGCAAGAATCATCCATTTCCCGCGCCCGACAGGAGGCAAAATTAATCACAGCCCTCTCTGCGTCCGCCCACCGGGAATGTGGCTTATACAAGTTACTGCACAGCATGATCATCAAGACATACGGAAACGGCGGCTGGAGAAAGGCCGCTTCACTGGCAGTCCTGTCACTCGTCCTCGCCTCGTGCGGCGCGGGGAAGACGGCTGTCCCCGGCAGACAGGCCACCAAAGGCTCCAAAACTGCCGGGAGTTCCAAAACCTCCCAAATCACCACAGCACTGCCGGACGAAATCGTCCGCTACGGCCGGAAATACCTCGGCAAACCCTACCGCTATGCGGCCAGGGGACCGGAGGCCTTCGACTGTTCGGGATACACCTCCTTCGTATTCCGGAAGTTCGGCTACCGGTTAGAACCCAGCACCGCGGGACAGAGCAGACAAACCGTCGCCATCACCCGCAAGGGAGGGCTTCGCAAAGGCGATCTCGTCTTTTTTGAGGGACGCAGGAGGAACGGGAAAATAGGACACGTGGGGATCGTGACGGAAGCATTTCCCGGCGGACACTTCAAATTCATCCACTCCTCCACCTCCCGCGGCGTCATCATCTCCTCCTCCTCCGAACCGTATTTCGCACCGCGCTACCTGCGCGGAGGCAGGGTGCTGAACGGAAAGGCGTCATACGCCGACCCTGAAAATCCCCCGTCGGCCGGGAAGAAGCATCCCGCACCCCGCGCCCTCGCGGCAGGCAGGGACGCCGCACGGCCTGACATTCCGAAAAAGATTCCCGGCAAAGCGACAAAATTCATCACCATCGCCGGACAGCCGGGCAGCCGTCCCGAAACAGGCAGAAAGTCCGCACAGCCTGACATTCCGGAAATGATTCCCGACAAAGCGACGAAGCATGTCACCATCGCCGGACAGCCGGACAGCCGTCCGGAAAACGGACACGATCCGGTGATAATCGTACAGACCGATCCGCTGAAAAATCCGCCCCTCGACCCCACCGGGTCGACCGCAAACGGCAGGGAACGGGCAGACGAAACGCTCCGGCAGGCCAAAAGCGGGATGATCCTCAGGGATGACGAAAATACAACCGTCCCCCCACCCCCCAGAAGCCACACGGTACGGGCAGGCGAAACGCTCTATTCCATTTCAAGACAATACGGCTGCTCGCTCGAACAGCTGAGGGAATGGAATCCGCAAACGAACGCGGGGTTGAAAGCGGGCGAAAAGCTCCTCCTCTATATCCCGTAAACGGACCGCCCGGCGCGTCCGATCCATCAGATCTCCGTGACTGCTCCCCGCGCACCGGGGGAAGAAATCCTCTGCGGGAAGCGGCCCTCCCGCGACGGACGGAACAAGCAGTGCGCGCAGCGTGAAGGCTGTTTTGCCGGTTATTAACAACACCATCCGTATATCGCAATCTTTTCGTAAATTTGCACGCTGAATCCTAAAACAAAAAAAACGATAAACATGATAACGACAGACCAACTGAAAAATGTGTTGGAGCGCGAGTCCGCGCTGAGGGGGTATCTTTGACGTCGATACCAAACGCATACAGTTAGAAGAAGAAGAACTGCGCACCCAGTCGCCCGACTTCTGGAGCGACGCCGAAGCTGCCGAACGGCAAATGAAGGTGGTACGCGAACTGAAATTCTGGATCAACGCCTGCCGGGAAGTCCGGTCGTCCGTCGAAGAGCTGCAACTGGCATTCGACTTCGCGAAAGAGGGCGTCGTCTCGGAAGAAGAGGTCGACGCCGCCTGTACGCGCGCCCTCCGGCTGCTGGAAGAGCTGGAACTGAAGAATATGCTCCGTCGCGAAGAAGACCGGCTGGGCGCAGTATTGAAGATCAACGCCGGCGCCGGCGGCACGGAGAGTCAAGACTGGGCCTCCATGCTCTTCCGCATGTATCAGCGCTGGTGCGAGAGCAAAAACTACAAAACCACCGTCACCAACTGGCTGGACGGCGACGAAGCCGGCATCAAAACAGCCACGCTGCAGGTGGAGGGCGACCTGGCTTACGGCTTCCTGAAAAGCGAAAACGGAGTACACCGGCTGGTACGCGTATCGCCCTTCAACGCGCAGGGAAAACGCATGACTTCGTTCGCCTCCGTCTTCGTAGTACCGCTGGTGGACGACTCCATCAAGATCGAGGTAAATCCGGCCGGCCTGAGCTGGGATACCTTCCGTTCATCAGGCGCCGGGGGACAGAACGTGAACAAGGTGGAAACAGGCGTACGCCTGCACTACCGCTACCGGGACCCGGACTCGGGCGAGGAACGGGAGATTGTGATCGAGAATACCGAAAGCCGTTCACAGTCGGGCAACCGCGAGAATGCACTGCGTCTGCTCAGATCGCAGCTCTACGAGCTGGAACTCGACAGACGTCGCACGGCGCAGGCCGCCGTCGAAGCAGGCAAGAAAAAGATCGAATGGGGTTCGCAGATCCGCAGCTACGTATTCGACGACCGTCGCGTAAAAGATCACCGCACCAACCACCAGACGTCGGACGTGACGGGGGTAATGGACGGCAGTCTGGACGGCTTCATCAAAGCTTACCTGATGGAATTCGGGGGCGATGCGTAACGCCCCCGTCCAAACGGATTATTATTACTGAAATTATTATTATTTACAGGCATACACACATGCGTACACTCCCCGTCCCCATTCGGACTCTCCCGAAAAGCGGTCTCCTGCTCGTTTTCGGTCTCCTCCTCCACCCCGTCTCCGGGCAAATCAGTCACGGAGGAAGGCCCCTTCCGCTTCACGCCGGGATGGAAGCGCGGTCTGCAGATCCGGGCGCAAGCCTGTTCGTAGACATGCCCGCGTTTGACAGAGAGGCCGCTCTGCGAAGCGCGCAACAGGATCCGGATGCGGCAAACCTCAAGAGTCTGGAATTTGCCCGCAAATTCCTCCCGGCACTCCGTCCCGACAATTCAGGCATCACATTCGTTTCCGGCAACATGATGGTGTGGCGCGTAGGCATCCGCTCCAAAGGCGCCTATTCGCTCAACATCCTCTTCACGAAATTCAGGCTTCCGCCGGGAGCGCAGACATTCGTCTACAATCCCGACCAGACGGAGATCCTCGGCGCGTACACCGAAAAGAACAATACGCCGCTGAACAAGCTCCCCGTACAGCCCGTCGGAGGCGACGAACTGATCGTGGAATACCGGGAACCGCTCGGAGCAACGTTCGGCGGTGAGATCGAGATCGGCGAAGTGAATCACGACTTCACAGGGATCTTCGCAGGTATAGCCGAGCCGGGAGACCCGCGTCAGCACTGTCACCCCAACATAGTCTGCCATCCGGAAGACATCCGTCCCGGAAGCGGCGTGGTAGGGCTGATCATCAACGGGATGATCTACTGCACCGGAGTGCTCGTGAACAATACGGCCGAGGATGGAACACCTTATCTGCTGACGGCCACCCACTGTCTGAACAACGATTACGCCTTCGACGCAGGCAGTCAGTGGCAGGAGTTCGGACAAAGTGAAAACTGGCTCTACGACAAGGTAGCCGGCAGCATCGTCATCTTCTTCAACTACAACTCTCCGCTGTGTAACACCGACATCCGCGGCCCGCTGCAAATGACGATGGCTTCGGCCGACTCGGTACTGATCAGCGAGAGGCACGACATTTCCCTGCTGAAGTTGAAGGAGATTCCGCCGGCGGAATACCAGCCCTCTTACCTGGGATGGAACGTCAGCGCCTCCCCTCCGGCGCCGTATCACGGCCTTCACCACCCCTACGGCGGCGTCAAGAAGGTGGCGATAGAGGATGACCGGCTAAGCTTGGGTTCATTCAACCTCCCGCACAACTATCCGAGCGAACCCCTCACCTTTCTGGAAGTGAAGGGATGGGATACCGGCGCCACCGAAGGAGGCTCTTCGGGTTCGCCGCTCGTCGACCGGGGAAAAAGGGTACTGGGTACGCTCACCGGCGGAGCGTCGATGTGCTCGTCGCAGAAGGGGCCTGACTATTACGCCTCCCTCTCCGGATTCTGGAACGTACAGGGATCGCTTACCAATCCCCGCCCGATCAGCCATTACCTCGATCCGACAGGATCGCAGGCCACGCAAATGAGGGCCTTCAACCCCTATCCGCAGGATATTTACACGAAAAGTCACAACTTCAAACAGGGCGATGCGGCGGTAAAATACCTCTTTCAGTCCGTACCCCTGTTTGCGACCGGCAACCCCTTCGGGTACACGGAATTTGCCGAACAGTTTCACGCCCGTCCCGGCACGAAGCTGCGGGGCGCCTTCCTCTCCTCGCCGTCCGTGAGCAACATTTCGGGGATGAACATCAGGATAAGGGTTTATTCGGGCGAAAACGGACCGGAGCTGCTTCTCCACGAGCAGCCCTACAATTACAGTTACAGATACTTCGATCATTCCGGATTCCCGGTCGCCCCCCGCGACATGGCGCACAGCGTGGAAAACTACATCCGGTTTGACAACCCCGTAAGCGTATCGGGATCATTCTACATCGCCTATTACGACGCGAACGGAATACCTTCTGGATTTTCCGCTTTCAGCGCCGAACCCAGGAAAATCGGGTCGGGACTTATCTCCACGGCATGGATGAAAAACGGACTGGGATGGGTCAAATCGTCGGAGAATATCGAAAATCCCGTCAACACCACGCTGCTGATTGCGTCCTATGCAGTCGGGAATTCCTCCGTGTCGGTGGAGCCGGAAAAGGAACTGCCGAAACTGACGGTTTACCACTCCGGCGAAGTGAAGCGGATATTCATCGAGTCGAATTATGAACTGATCGAATGGGAAATTTTCTATTCATCGGGGATAAAGATTCATCACGAAACCACGGATATAAGTATTAACCGGGCTTCCTATTCGTCGGCACACCTGCCCAGGGGTGTCTATATCGTGAGGGTCAGAACTGCCGACGGTTCCGTCGTTACTAAAAAGGTGGCGGTGATATAACATCCCGCCACCTCTTTCTTCTTTTTTTCGTCTCTTCTCTCTCCAGCGCCCCCGTCTTCCGGGCGTGGCCGCCGGATTTTTTATTATCCGAACCTTTCGGCTTACAGCTCTTCCTGCGAAACGGAGATGGTCCTCTGTCCGACAATCAGCTGGTCTCCGATGTCGATTCTGGAAGATTTCAACCCGTTCCAGGACTGAAGCTGCGCAACCCGGATACCGTTCTTCCGCGCAATATCACCGAGGGTATCGCCCTTTCTTACCCTGTAATACTGATTGATCGTCCGGGTCTCTTCCTCCGGACTGTTTGCAGCCACCTGCACCGGCTGCTGCTTCCGGCTTACCTGCGGATCTGCCGCTTCCGTTTTCCCCACGACGAGCTGTTTCCCGATGCTGAGTTTGTTGGAGCTAAGTCCGTTCCATGATTTGATTCTGGCCACGGTCGTACCGTTTTTCTTGGCAATGGAGGAGAGATTATCACCCGCCTTCACCCGGTAATAGACATTGCCCGCATTTCCCGACAGCGATGAACCGGATCCGCCGGAAAAGTTATCGGCTGCCCGGCTGTGCGCAAAATACCGTCCCCTTTCGTAATTGACTATATCGTCATTCCGGTCGATAAAGGCATACATCTTTTCCGTGGGCAGCACCAGCGCATGTTCCCTGTGTCCGCCCGGAATCACATCCCGCCTGTATTGGGGATTCAGCCGCCGCAGTTCGTTCACGGGTATGTCCAGCACGCATGCAATCTGTTCGAGGTGTATCTTTTCGTTCACGTGTACCGTGTCGAGCGCAACGCTACTGAAGGAAGAGGAATGTACGGGACAAATATTGTGGTCTGCATAGAAATTCATAATATAGTTGGCTGCGATAAAGGCCGGCACATGCCCTCTCGTTTCCCGCGGCAAACGGTAATAGATCTCCCAGAAATCCCGCTTACCGCCGCTCCTGGCAATCGCCTTGTTCACGTTTCCCGGGCCGCAGTTATAGGCGGCTATCACCAGGCTCCAGTCGCCATAGATGGCATACAGGTCTTTCAGGTAACGTGCTGCAGCGTCCGTTGACTTATGAGGATCGCGCCTCTCGTCCACCAGGCTGTTCACCTCCAGACCATAACCCTTCCCGGTACGCAGCATGAACTGCCACAGCCCTACTGCTCCCGCACGGGAGACGGCGACGGGATTCAGCGCCGATTCTACTACGGGCAGGAACTTCAGTTCCAGTGGAAGTCCGTGTCTGTCCAGCGCCTGCTCGAACATCGGGAAGTAATAGTCGCCCAGCGCCAGCATATAGCTCACCTGCTCCCTCTTCCTGACGGCATACATCTCGATGTACTTCTTCACCACGCTGTTGAACGAGAGTTCCATCGCCGAAGGCAAATTATAAAGTCTTTTGAAATATACCGTGTCGTGAAAGATGATATTCTGTCCTCTTTCGCAGTCGATCTCGACGTTCGAGAGGTCAAGCTGCCAGTTATGCAGCAGGTCGCTCAGTTTTTCCGTCATACTTTCGGGATAGACAATCGCGCTATCCTGAATGTTTTCCGCCGTACGGGCCGACGTCTCCTGCGCCACAAGCTTCAGCGCGGCGCATACGGATATGAATGCAATAAAAAAAGTCTTCTTCTTCATAACAATAAATCGCTCTCTCCCCCGAAGGGTGGATGAGCCGTTCTTCTTCAAATTAAAAATTAAAACTCCATTGAACTCCGTAAGAGGAGCCTCCCTGATTATATTTCCCCTCTTCTCTGATGACGGCGGGGGTTATGCGCATCGACAGGTCGGGACTCATGTCGAAATTGAACAGTTGCGCATCCACATAGGCGT
The DNA here is from genome assembly GCA_031255275.1 of Proteiniphilum sp. GTDB lineage: Bacteria > Bacteroidota > Bacteroidia > Bacteroidales > Dysgonomonadaceae > Proteiniphilum. Next base: position 25,356 of record JAIRSV010000056.1, on the reverse strand, counting down.
CTATGATGGATAGAAAATAGACGCCGACCGTTATGATAATACTCAAATCTTTGTAGTAGCGGTAACGGTCTTTCCGCTGCTGCAATACATTCGTAAACCACGGTATGTCTATCAGCTCCGGATTCTGTCCGTAGGGCAGCACTTTGTGCCAGCGGTTCGTATCGGGATTGTCGTCTCTGATGTCCTTATAGGCGCCCAAATAGTCCTGATAGTAACCGTTGTTCCAGGAGATGGCATACGTCAGACCGGCAATACCGCCATAGATGATGGGCAATTTCCAGTATTTGCGGTTATAAGCCTGGCCCAGGCCGGGAAAGATGGCTGCATAGAGGATTGCTTTCCGCGGGGAGGGGCTGAACACGCAGGCGGGTGCCAGAAACTTGTCGGAAGTTATTCCGGCGAGTGCAAGGGACGGGGCTGTCTCCGGACGGACGGAATCCTGTATTTTCGCTTCATCTTTGCTGCTGTCCGGATTCATCGGGACGGTGTCGGGCGCCTGCGGGGGAACCGAATCCCTTACCGTTGCGGGAACAGTATCCCGCAGCTGTTCTGGCGAATGGTTCTGTGCCCGGAGATCCGCTACACAAAAGAGCATCGACAAACAAAAAAGGAATCCGGGCATATTCATCATCGGCGATTATTTTTGTATTTTATCGAACATGACGATAATACGTTCCAGGTCTTCCGGAGAATCGAAGGGTATGGTGATTTTTCCTTTCCCCTGCCTGTTATAGCTGAACTGTACGTCGGTATGGAAGCAGGCGGAAAGGTGCTGTTTCAGTGCGTCGAAATCGTCGGGCAGCGGCTGTTTTGCCGTGGATTTGGATTTGCCGGTTCCGGATTTCCCGGCGGACGGGCTTTTCTGTGAACGGACGGGGATGCCTTCGCTGAAGTCTTTTACGACAGATTCTACCTTCCGTACGGATAATCCTTCTTCGAGGATCAGGTTGTAGAGCGAGAGCTGTTCTACCGGATCGTTCATGGAGATGAGGGCGCGTGCATGTCCCATATCTATCTTTTTGTTCTTTACGCCCATCTGTACTTCTGCCGGAAGTTTCAGCAGGCGCAGGTAGTTGGTGACGGTGGCTCTCTTCTTGCCTACTCTTTCGCTTAACTGTTCCTGTGTGAGTGAGAAGGTGTCGATCAGGTTCTGGTATGCCAGGGCGATTTCGATCGAATTGAGATCTTCGCGCTGAATGTTTTCTATCAGCGCCATTTCCATCATTTCGTTGTTGTCGGCTGTCTTGATGTAAGCCGGGATGGAAGTGAGGCCTGCCATTTGAGAGGCGCGATAGCGGCGTTCGCCGGCTATGATCTGGTAGGAGCCGTCTTCCAGCATTCTCAGGGTGACGGGCTGGATGACGCCTATCGTTTTGATGGAAGCGGACAGTTCGCGCAATGCTTCTTCGTCGAACGCTCTGCGCGGCTGATCGGGGTTGGGTACGATCCGGGCGAGTTCTATCTCGCCGATGGAGGATGTGCCTTGTGTTTCAGCGTCGTCCAGGGTGATCAACGCGTCGAGTCCTCGTCCTAATGCATTCTTTTTCGCCATAATTTATCCCGTAAGTAGGGTACAAAAGTACATGAAAAACTTTGTCTGCCCAAGTGTGTGTTGTGAAATCTGTTCTTTCGCGGGGGGTTATGCGGTCAGGAATTTTTCTCAATCAGCTCTCGTGCAAGCTGGATGTGATTGGCTGCTCCGCGGGAACCGGCATCGTACATAAGTGCCGGCTTGGCGTGGCTCTGTGATTCGCTGAGCGTGATGTTGCGCTGAATGACTGTGGTGAATACCAGTTCTTTGAAGTGGTGTTTCACTTCTTCGTAGATCTGATTGTGGAGGCGGAGCCGGGAGTCGTACATGGTGAGGACGAAGCCTTGTATCTCCAGGCTGGTGTTCAGTTTCGACTTGATGATTTTTATCGTGTTCAGCAGTTTGCTCAGACCTTCGAGGGCGAAGTATTCGCACTGTACGGGTATCAGTACCGAATCGGCGGCGGTAAGCGCGTTGACGGTGATGATTCCCAGCGAGGGTGAGCAGTCGATGAGGATGAAATCATACTGTTCTTTTATCGGAGTCAGGAGGTCACGGAGCCGTTTTTCTCTGTTTTCCATCTGTACCATTTCCAGCTCGGCGCCTACCAGGTTGATATGGGAGGAGATGATGTCGATACTGTCAAAGGGGGTGTGCTGTACCGTTTCCCCGGGGGCGCTTTTGCCTATCAGTCCTTCATAAATGGTATTTGCCGCTTTCTTTATATCGAGACCCAGACCGGAGGAGGCGTTTGCCTGCGGATCGGCGTCTACTACCAACACTTTTTTTTCCAGTGCAGCGAGCGATGCTGCGAGATTGATTGTGGTGGTAGTTTTGCCTACCCCTCCTTTTTGATTTGCCAGTGCTATTATTCTACCCATAATATTTTTTTTTGCAGGCAGTGTTGCCTTCGATTATCCTTAAACTGTATACTGATGAAAATTCCATTCCTTGAAGGCGGGCCGCTTTGGGCGGCAAAATAAACAATAAATCGGCTAATTCCATGTTAATTATTTAAAACATTGGCGTTTTTGTTGATAAAACGGGCGAAACGGGGATGTTTCCCGGTTGTGTTCTGTTTTCTATTCCCATATAAAATCGCCGTCTGTTCCGTGCTTGCCCAGCAGGTTGTCTTTCTGAAAGAAAAATTCTTTTTCTCCGAAAGCGGGGATGAGGTCGTCGAACCAGGTTGCCTTTCTGTCGTAGCGGGCAAAGAAGGGTATGTCTGTCAGAGTGGAGTTGCGGCACTGCAGAAACCGGAGGACGAATACCTTTTCGCCGTTTACTTCTGTTACGCCCAGTATCTGTATTTTTCCCGGGGCGGCGCTCATGCTGGGGCCGCGGACGGTCCGGCAGATGCCGCTCACGCTGCGATAGGCGCGTCTGAATATATTCCAGGCTTTTTCCAGCGGGACTTCGAAGAAGGCTTTGGAGCCGGTGTCGCGTGCCACGAACATGTAGTAGGGTATCAGTCCCTGACGTACCTGTTCTGTCCACATGCCGGCCCAGAGTTTGGGGTCATCGTTTATGTGGCGCAGCAGGGGTGACTGTGTCCTGATCTGTGCGCCGGTGTTCAGTATTCTTTCGATGGCGCGCTTTACCGCGCCGGTGGTGAGTTCTACGGGGTGGTTGAAGTGTGCCTGGAAGGCGAGGTGCTTTCCGGCTTTTTTTACTTTTTCGAACAGGCGCAGCATATCGTCTGCGTCCCTGTCTGTCAGGAAGCGGTAGGGCCAGTAAGCCAGCGTTTTTGATCCCATGCGGATATTGCGGATGTGTGAGAATTCTTTTGTCAGGAGAGGTTCGATGTAGGCGGACATGGTGCCGGCGTTTGCCGTGAGGGGGTCTCCTCCCGTGAAAAGGACGTCTGAGACTTTGGGATGCTTCAGCAGATAGCGGTGGAGGTGGTCGGCTTCTTTCATCGCGAATTTCAGTTCGTTCATGCCGGAGAACTGGGGCCACCGGAAGCAGAAGGTGCAGTAGGCGTGGCATGTCTGTCCCTGGCTGGGGAAGAAGAGGAGCGTTTCGCGGTATTTGTGCTGCATGCCGTGCAGCTTCACGCCGTCGACCGTCGGCACGTTGTGTTCCTGTCCGGCGGGATTGGGATTCAGTTTCATTCTTATTTCACGGACTTTTTGTTTCAGTCCTGCTTCGTCGTTTGCTTCGACCAGCTTTTTCACCTGTGCGTAGTGGCTTTTCGAGAGCATTTCTTCCCGGGGGAAGGTGAGTGTGAAGATCGGATCGTTCGGAACGTTACTCCAGTCGATCAGCTCTTCTGCCACATAGTTGTTTGTCTTGAAGGGGAGTATCCGACCTGCTATTCCGACGGCTTCCCTTTCTTCGCGGGTGAGGGCGCTTAACTGGGGTATGTCGCCGTAGTTGTGCAAGGTGAAACTTTTATACTGTTTACTTTCCATATTCGTTTGAATTACGCTCTATTTTAACAGGCTTTGCCGGGTGACCCGCCGGAAAAGGGCCGGTGAACCGGATGGCGGGGAGTCGGATCTCAGTTCGATGCGGACAAATATAGGGTAATTGCGTCAAAGGGACAATTCCCTTAATACCTTTTCATGTTTTTTGGGAAAACCGGCGCGGATGAGTTTCCGTCCACACAGTATGCCGGTGTGACGGCGGCGCATTGGGGCGCCGGTCATATTTTTTCCCGCGACAAGGCGTGCTCCTGCGAAAAACTTGCTTACATTTGCAATCGCTTCACAGTTATTCCGAAGCGCATATTCATACTTGCATAAACTTTTTAACTTTGAGGATTATATGGTGACATATTCATTTCTTTCGACAGACCCGGTTTCACCGGCAAGACTTTTCGCTGCTGTGCGAAAAAATTTCGTGTGTGGGGGTGTGACGGTGATTGCTGTCTGCCTTGCGGTAACTGCTGTGCTTTCGGGGTGCGCGGACGAGAGGGATGTCCCTCCGAAGGCCATCCCTTCCAGAGCGTCTGTTGCCGGGGCTGATTCCAGTGTGTGTCCCGAAACGACGGTGACTTTGACGGCGGAGGCTGCCGGGGCCGATTCGTTTCTGTGGAAGAGGGATGATGCCGTAATCGAAGCGCAGACTGCGTCTGTGCTTGTTGTGTCCGAGAGCGGCGTATATTCCGCGGCCGGTGTTAATGAGGCGGGTACGGGAACGTTCAGCAGACCTAAAAGGGTTGCTGTTTCGGCATGTATTCCTCCTCCGGTTGCCGGCTTTAGCTGTGCGGACAATCTGGATTTTTTTGTTTTGAAAAGTACATCTTCGGGCGAAATTTCCGGTTACCTGTGGCAGGTATCGGGGCGCGGCGATGTGGCGCTTTTGACTCCCGCGGCGGCGGAGACTGTGCTTGAACTGCCTGCGGCGGAGGCTACCGTAACTGTCAGCCTGACGGTGAGGAACAGCGGAGGTGCTTCCACCTCATCGCAAAGCATTGTGCTGCCTCCGCTGACCTCCAGCCGGCAATACGGACTTGGAAGGGTTACCGGAAGGGAGATCAGTCATAACGTCGATTACGTATGGTATATCGATCAGGGTAATACGGGCCCGTATTCGCGCGTAAACTGCGGCCCGGCCTGTACTGTGATGGCGCTCAAATGGATTGACCGGTCTTTTTCCAAAACGACTGAGGATGCGAGAAATACGTATCATCCGATGGGGGGATGGTGGTATACGAACAATATTACCGATTATTTAGCGGACAATCAAGCGACTCATTTCATTGAGTCCCTCACGCAGGCCAAACGTCTGACGGATGTGCTTGACGGCGGGGATATTGCCATTTTGTGTCTGGATATGTATTATGTGCGAGGTCATTCGGGAAGGCCGGAATGGCATACTGACCGGTTTTATGCTGCGAACAGCAGGGACTGGGGTCATTTCATTGTGATCAAAGGCTATAAAGAGGTGGACGGGAAGGTCTGGTTTGAGGTGTATGATCCGTGGTCTCTGGATGTGAAATATGGTGACGGCTCTCTGAAAGGGATCGACCGTTATTACAGGAGTGAGGATATTATGAAGGCTGTGGATGTCTGGTGGCGGTATATGATTGTCATCAGGAATCCCCGGATACCATCCGTCCGTTCCTCCCGGGGAGCAGATCCTTCTTCCATCGTGCATCAGCGGGGCAGATAGGCTTCCGGGTACGCGCCGGCGCACAAACTCCTTTCCTGAGGGGGAATCCTGCGCCGGCGCGCACTGTCTCTCCGGTTATATTTTTTCTTCCGAAAGAATTGTTTTTGCAAAAAACTTGGCTACATTTGCAATTACTTTGCAGCAGCCGGAAAATCCGGTGCTGCGCGGGTTAAAAAAATGACAGTACAAAGTCCTCATACCATTTCTGCGGAAACCGGTTCCGCCGGCGCGGGAAACTCTTTTTCCGCCTTCTCTGCACAGCCTTTCCGTATTTATACATGCGGTGTGCCGTTTCCTTCCGGAGCTTTTTTTGACTGCGGCGAAAATTCGAGGGAACTCCGCTTATCTTTCATAATATACACCTGACAGTTATCAAATCATATATTAAAAAGAGATGTTTATGGATAAGGGAAATGATGCGGAAAAATCCTGTGGTTTGCCGCGCGGTGGGAGAATATACGCGGCGAAAAGGGTCACTGGAGCGAGATCCTGAATGTAATTGCCCCGTAACGGGCGAAACCGGAGGCCGCGTGGCAGGGGTGTGGCGGTGAATGTCCGCTTTCTGCCGGTTACCGGTCACAGTATCAGTTATTCAAATTTTTAAATTCAAAAATCATGTTGAAAAACTTTCAAATTCTTGTGGCGGCCTTTGCGCTGCTCATGACGGCTGCTTCGTGCGGCGGAGAAACAATCGTATTTACGTGTATGCCTGTGAATAATGTCATAGAATTTCGGGTCACGGCCAAAAGCCTTATCGTTGACTGGGGCGACGGGGCGACGGAGGTGTATGATAATCTTGACGTCTCTACGGTTTCGCACGCATGCACGGGGGAAGAGAAGCGTACCGTGCGGATTCTGAGGGCGGAAGGGCTTTCCTTCTTCCACTGTACCGGTCAGCGGCTGACGGCGCTGGACGTGAGTGGCTGTCCGACGCTCACGATGCTGGACTGTTCGCTGAATCTGTTAAGTTCGCTGGATGTGTCGGGGAACAGGGCGCTGACCAAGCTGAGTTGCGGATGGAACCGGTTAAGTTCGCTGAACGTGTCGGGAAACAGGGCGTTGACGGGGTTGGCCTGTTTCGACAATCTGCTGAGCGCGGCTGCTCTTGATGGGATCTTTGCGCTCTTGCCCGACTTGTCGGGGACGGATGAGGGGAGGATTTATATCGGCAGTAATCCGGGTAGCGATGACTGTGTCCGCAGTGTGGCGGAAAATAAAAACTGGGTCGTTAATTAGGTTAATCAGTCGGGGAGGTTTCTCTTTTGAGGGATCTCTCCTGCGGAGGACTCATTAAAAAAGGCTTCCCCATTGTGAGGAAGCCCTTCGTTCATACATATATATAGAGTGATCAAATTTCTTAAAATAAAGCTTTCGTAATCCATTTCCGGATTACTCAGCTTAAGACTAGTGCCTTTTCGATCAGCTTGCCATGCGCAAACTGGCTCTCAAACTTCTGAGTCTGTTCACCCGGTTAGCCAGGTATGAGGCAGATCCGTTCGAGATGTTCTGTTCCAGATATTTTATCTGCGACAGAATTTCTTCTTTTGTTAGGTTTCTGATAGTCGTCATAATTTTCTTCTTACTAAGTTATGATTTACCGGCAACCGTGTTGAAGAGGTCTTTTCAGTAATTTATCGATAACCTGAAAGTGATTTCCAATAACTCGCTTGCCATTTAAACCGGCACAAAGGTACGACAAAAAAACATGTTATACAACATATTTTCGAGGAACTTTTTTGAGGGTGTGGGTACTGAAAACATTCACGCTCTGTGACCGGCTGTACGGTCGAAGCGCTGAATGTCTCTCCTGCGGGCGTCCTTCTTCATGTTTGGAGGATTGAATATTGACTGTCCGGAGCGTGGATTCATTATTATTTGATTTATTTAACGGAATTGTCGCCCTCTTTTTAGTAGCTTTGACGCCGGGAAAATCAAAAAGAGTAACAATAGAATGAGTGCAGTGAAAAATCCGACTGAACTGGGTACGGAAAAAACAGGTAAATTATTATTTCAATACGCCATACCGGCCATTATCGCCATGACGGCGTCATCGCTCTACCATATTACCGACAGTATTTTTATCGGCCACGGCGTAGGTGCTTTGGCCATTTCGGGGCTGGCGATCACCTTCCCGCTGATGAATCTTGCTGCTGCTTTCGGTTCACTGGTCGGCGCGGGTGCGGCAACGCTGCTTTCCATACGCATGGGGCAGAGGGATTACGAAACGGCGAATACGATCCTGGGGAATGAACTGACGCTGAATATTATCTTCGGGACGGGGTTTTCTGCCGTGACGTTTGCCTTTCTGGATCCGATCCTCTGCTTCTTTGGCGCCAGCGACGCGACAATCCCTTATGCGCGCGATTTTATGCATGTCATCCTGCTGGGCAACGTCATCACGCACCTTTACCTGGGTCTGAACGGTATGCTGCGCTCGGCCGGCAGACCGGACAAGGCTATGATTGCTACCATTTCTACGGTCGTTATCAACCTTTTGCTCAATCCTCTGTTCATTTTCGTATTCCACTGGGGGATAAAGGGGAGTGCCTGGGCTACTGTCATTTCGCAAACCGTTATGCTGATCTGGCAGTTAAAGTTCTTCAGCAATGCCAATAGCTTCATCCATCTCCGGAAAAAAGCTTTCAGGCTTCACCGGAAAATTGTTGTCGATTCGCTTTCCATCGGCCTGTCGCCTTTCCTGATGAATGCTGTGGCCTGTCTCATCGTCATCGTCATCAATCAGGGGCTGCTGCGCACGGGCGGAGATCTGGCCATTGGTGCTTACGGTATTGTCAACCGTATCGCCTTTCTGTTCATCATGATCGTCATGGGGCTCAACCAGGGGATGCAGCCTATAGCGGGTTACAACTTCGGCGCAAAGCTATACCGGAGGGTGAACGAGGTGCTGATCAGGTCGATAATCCCGGCTACCGGTGTGACGACTCTCGGCTTCCTGCTTGTATATCTGTTTCCGGAGGCGATCGCTTCCCTGTTCACCGGAGACAGGGAGCTGATAGCGCTTTCGAAGAACGGCATACGTATTGTCTTTTTGACGTATCCGATCATCGGTTTTCAGATGGTTACGTCTAACTTTTTCCAGAGTATCGGCATGGTCGGCAAAGCGATCTTTATGTCTCTCAGCCGACAGTTGCTCTTCCTGCTGCCTTGCCTGCTGATTTTGCCGCGTTACTGGGGGATTAACGGTGTCTGGTACAGTATGCCTGTCGCTGACCTTATTTCGAGTATCGTTGCTGCTTTTATGCTGATTTATCAGTTCCGGCAGTTTAAAATGAAGGGCATGGAGGAGCCTGATCCGGTCAAACGGCGCGGCCGGTGAAGCGTGCTGACGGGCAGGTGGTGTCTCACATATACAGTTTAATTTATTTATAAGAGTTGAAAGATGTACGATCATTTTATCATCAACATAGGGCGCCAGTTAGGTAGCGGCGGCCGTCAGATAGGTCAGCTCCTGTCGGAGCGGATGGGTATTGCGTTTTATGACAGGGAACTGATTTCGCTCGCGTCGAAGCAGAGTGGTTTGGCCAGGGAGGTGTTTGAGGAGGTTGACGAAAAGAAGCGTTTCACCCTGACCGGGGGATTTCTGGGAGTCAAGACGTCGATTCTGAACGAGGGTTTTTCAAACAATTACCTGTGGAGCGAGATGCTGTTTAAGATACAGAGCGATGTGATACGGGATTTGGCGCGCGAAAAATCTTGTATATTCGTCGGACGCTGCGCCGATTATATTTTGCGTGATCATCCGCGTACGCTGAATGTTTTCATCTGCGCGGATCAGGCTGACCGGATCAGGCGGGTGACGGATTATTATGAGGTGGGTGAACGGAAGGCGCTTGAGCTGATCGGGAAAACCGACAGGAAACGGGCAGGGTATTATAATTATTACAGTAACCGGGAATGGGGTGTTGCGGAATCGTATCATTTATGTATCAATTCGTCGGTACTGGGTATCGTGCCTACGGTCAGCTTCATCGAGGATTTTCTGAGGCGGAGGTTCCTGGAATGTGGCAATGTGGCAATGTGAAGAAGCGGAAACAACCAGCTCGGGGAGCGCCCGAGCTGGTTTTCTCCTCTTCTCTACTTCTTTACTTCTTAGAAACATTTTCAACTCTCATCTGTCAACTTTCCACTAATCAAAGGGTTTTTTCCAGTAGCTTTTCGCCTGCTGCATCAAATGCCGTGAGGGTTAGTGTTTCTCCTTTTTTCTCTAACATCATTACTGTTCCGTCTGACTCTTTGTTGCCGCCGCCGATGACGACGGGGAAATTATTCCCGGCTTCGCCTTTTTCGATTACGCGGAAACGGTGCGTGTGGGCGTTGAGGGTGACGTTGAACGGTGCGTCTTTCAGAACCGGTTGCCACAGGTCGGCGCAGGGGACGTACTCGTCGGAGGCCATGCCGAAGAGGGGGATGTGGTGGATGAGGACTCTTTTGCCGGCTTTGATAAATTCTTCGGATTCAAGTTCCTGTTTCAGAAATTCGGCCTGGTCGATCCGGTGCCGGGTGAAGTCGTTCATGTCATAGTATACCCGGTGATCGTCGGGCTTGTCTTCGCCGCAGTCGAGCAGCACGAAGCGGACGCCGCCCAGCGAAAAGGCACCGTATGAACGTCCGTTTATCTTCCCCAGATAGTCCCACAGGCGGAGGGAGTATTCACCACGGGTTTCGTGGTTTCCACGGATGAATATGGAGGGCGTTTCGTCGCTTCTTATCCGGGAGGTGTAGATGGTGAGGCGGTCGAGGATGTCGCTTTCGGACTCAGTGTCGTCGAAGCAGTCGCCGTTGAAGATGACCAGGTCACAGGGTTTGTCATCCACGTGTGCGTGCAGTTTCTCGAACAGTTGTGTGTTGCGGTGAATGTCGTTGTAGATGATGACGCGGAAGTCGTCCGGCCTGTCGTTCAGGGTGGTGAAGGTTTTGATGCCGGACCTGACGGTGTCGCCGAATTCTTTGTAATAGGCGGAGTAACGGGTTATCTCCTGCGAAACGACCCGGTAGCAGTATTGCGTGCCGGGCTGAAGGCCGGTAAGCCGTATGCGGTTGATGGTGTTGTTTGCCACCATCTTGCCTTCGACAAAGGTGCGTACCCGTTTCATTTCGCCGGGATCGGTGCCATATTCCACCCAGCTTCGGGCGGGCACGCCGGTCAGCCACATCACGGTCATCTCGTCGCTGCCGGGGCTTTGCAGATAGGGGATGGTGCGCATCACGCCGGCGGAGGGGGTTTTCAGGCGGATGTCCGCAAAAACGGGTCTGTGGTCAGAGGCTTCGCTGTCGTCGACGACGCGGGTGGCGTATTTTGCATAAGTCTGTCCCCTGGCCGTGTATCCCAGGATGTAGTCGATCGTGGACAGGGGGTCGACCGAGGGACTGGTGGGCAGGGAGGGGTCGGTGAGGATTTGCCACGCGTCGCGCAGGAGGGTGAGGGGTGCCGAATCGGGTGTATCGTTGAGGTCTCCCAGCAGGAATACGGGTTTGTCATACGCGTCGACGGCGCCGGTGATGATCCGGAGTGATTCGAGCCGTTCGGCGCCGTGGAGGGAGAGGTGGGTGTTGACGATTATATATTTGTCGAGTTCCACGATCAGCGCAGAGCGGGCCTCCTCAGAGCCGGGAAGGGTGATCTTCCTCGTGGAGAGGGGTTTTTCGCGCGTCAGGACGCCGTTGCCATACCGTCCGCCGTCGTGCGGGATGGAACTGCCGAAGGTGGCATACATCCCGGTCCGGGCCGAGAGTTGCTGCATGATGTCGATGCCGCCGCTGCGAGCCGTCACGCTGTCCACTTCCTGGAGTCCCGCAGCGTCGGGACTGATGTCGATGATCAGTTTGCCGATCCGTTCGATATTGATTTTTCCGTCCATCCCCTCGCCGTGATGGATATTGTAGGTCAAGAGGCGGAGGGTGTTTTCGCGCTGCGGAAAGGCAACCCTGTTCTCATCCTCCGGGTGTCCGGCCCGGTTGACGCGTATCGGTGACGGCTGAGGGTGGCCGGCCTGGACGATGAGTGTAAATAGCAGGAATATCACTGCTCTTCGTATGCGGAGTACGGGTTTATTGCTGTTTGTCATCATGCTTTTAATGAATTGTATAATGCTTTGCAGAGTTTCGCACAAAGATACTGATTTTATTCTCTGCGGACAATGTGCGGGATGATGCCGGCAGAAGATTCCCGTCGCGTTGAAAGTATGATTTTATCTTCGGCGGAACATTCTTCGTCGCGTTGAAAGCATGATTTTACCCTCGGCGGGACATTCTCGTCGCGTTGAAAGCATGATTTTACCCTCGGCGGAACATTCTCGCCGCGTTGAAAGCATGATTTTATCTTCGGCGGAACATTCTCGCCCTGTTGAAAGCATGATTTTACCTTCGGCGGGACATTCTCGTCGCGTTGAAAGCATGATTTTTTATCCTCGGCGGGACGTTCCCGTTCCTCTGAAAGTATGCTTTTACCCTCGGCGGAGCGTTCCCGTTCCTCTGAAAGTATGATTTTACCCTCGGCGGGACGTTCCTGTTCCTCTGAAAGCATGATTTTACCCTCGGCGGAGCGTTCCCGTTCCTCTGAAAGCATGATTTTACCCTCGGCGGGACGTTCCTGTTCCTCTGAAAGCATGATTTATCTCCCGCGGTCATTTTCAGTCCGTACTGACGCGCAGAAACGGTGAGTATGTGTCAGGGGTGAGAGTGTGATCATTCAGCGAAAAATGCCTGTGTGAGACGAATGTATCCCATATATATTGTAAAACACAAAGTTTTCCCGTATATTCGTCCTCCGTTTTTGAACATTAAATTTTAATTTTGATAAAATTCAGCCCGTTCTCTTACCGGAACAGTTCCATCAATTAAAAAATAAATATTATGCGACTCATACCCCATTTCAGCATTATCCTCATCCTCTTTCACATCACCTTCAGTACGGCGGCGCTCGCCCGGAAGAAACCGCTCGACCATTCGGCCTTCGACGGCTGGAACAGCCTTCAAAACATCTCCGTAAGCGACGATGGCCGCTACGTCGGCGCCATCATCAGTCCGCAGGAGGGCGACAGCACCCTCTTCCTTCGCGACCTCAAAAACAGTCAGACGCTGATGCTGAAGGGCGTGAAAAGCTTCACGCTCTCACCCGACGGACAATATACGGTCGGCCTGATCAAAGCCCCCTTTGCCGAACGGCGGGAGGCGCGGATAAAAAAGAAAAAGGCGGACGAAATGCCGGAAGATTCACTGATCGTGATCCGCCACAGCACGTTCGACATCGAGAAAATAGCCGGTGTCAAAACATTCAAAGTCCCGGAAAAGGCGCTCACCCACGTAGCCTACACCCTCACCCCGAAGAGCGACTCGACCGGGGAAAAGGACACATCGTCCGGGTCAAAAAACCTGCTCGTGATCCGCAACACCCTCACGCAACACGAGGATACCGTCCCCAACGCGAAAGAATACATCTTCAGCAAATACGGAAACGCGCTGGCCGCCATCATCGAACCTGACAAGAAAGATTCTGTCGACACCCCCGGCGTCCTGTTCTGCGACCTGAGAAAGAATACCTCCCGGCGCATCTCCGGCGAAAAGGCGGAATACAAATCGCTGGCCTTCGACGAAAACGGCGACCAGCTCCTGTACCTGGCCACGAGAGATACGTCAAAAATCGCACAGAAGGTCTTCGACGTACGGTATTTCCGCAACGGAACCGATTCGGCCGTCATCCTCGCCGGCAAAAACACAGAGGGACTTCCCGAAAACCGGATCTTCAACGAACATTCCTCCCCGCGATTCAGCCGGAACGGCAGGCGGGTAATCCTCGGAGCCGCCCCGCAACAGGCGCCCAAAGACACAACCATTGTCGATTTTGAAACGGCAACACTCGACGTCTGGCACTGGCGCGAGCCACTGATTCAGCCCCAGCAGCTGGTGGAACTGAAAAACAGACAGCGCCGGACGTATACGGGAATCATCCTCCCCGAACAGCCTGACCGGTTCATCCCCATCGCCGGCGAAGAGACCCCCTTCTGTCAGATCTCGGACGAAGGAGACGGCCGTTTCGCCCTGCTCTGGTCTGACGAACCCTATCAGCTCGAAAGTCAGTGGGACATCTCCCCCATGAACGACGTCCGGGTATGGGACGCCCAAACGGGTACACTGCAAACCGTCGCCACCCCCCTCAGAGGAAGACCCTCCCTCTCGCCGCAGGGCAACTTCGTATACTGGTGGGACGCCACCGAGCGTCAGTGGTTCGCCCGTGACAACCGCGACGGATCCACCGAAAACATCACCGGGAATATCCCCGTCAACTTCTGGGACGAGAAAAACGACATCCCCTCACCCCCCGGCGCCTACGGAATTGCCGCCTGGACAGAAAACGACGCGTCGGTACTCGTCTACGACGCATTCGACATCTGGAAAATCGACCCCAAAGGAGAGATGAAACCTGAGAACATCACCGGTCAAGCCGGGAGAAACGACTCCATTACGTTCCGGTATGTGAACACCGACCCCGAAAAGCGATTCATCGAAGCCGGCGACCGGCTACTCCTCTCCGCCTTCGAGAGAACAACCAAACGATCCGGCTACTACACCCTCGCCCCAAAGGGACGCAATCCGCTGAAGAAACGGATAATGGACACATATACCTTCCCGTCCGTCAGGAAAGCGAAAGAGCGCGAAGTATACACCTTCCTGAAAAGCAACTTCCACACCTCGCCCGACCTCCACGTCACCCACAACCTCTGGCAGTCGGCCGAAAAGCTGACCGACATCAATCCGCAAATGCGCGAATACAGCTGGGGAAGGGCCGAACTCTTCTCCTGGACCTCCCTTGCCGGAGTGCCTCATCAGGGCATCGTATACAAACCCGAGGAGTTTGATCCCGCAAAGAAATACCCGGTAATGATCTACTTCTACGAACAACATTCCGACAACCTGCACAGCCACTTTGCCCCGACCCCCAGCCGTTCCACCATCAACATACCCTTCTACGTGAGCCGCGGCTACATAGTCTTCACCCCCGACATACATTACACGACCGGTCAACCGGGTCAGGACGCCTACAATTCGATCGTAGCCGGCGCGGAAGCCCTGGCCGAAAACAGCTGGGCAGACAAAAGCAACATGGCCATACAGGGACAAAGCTGGGGAGGCTATCAGGTGGCATACCTGGTGACGAAGACCAACCTGTTTAAAGCCGCCGGCGCCGGCGCGCCGGTATCAAACATGACCAGCGCCTACGGCGGAATACGCTGGGAATCGGGACGCAGCCGCCAGTTCCAGTACGAGCAGACACAGTCGCGCATCGGATCGCCCATGAGCGACTCGCTGCACCTCTACCTTCAAAACTCCCCCCTCTTCTACGCCCGAGACGTCAGCACCCCGCTGCTCATCATGCACAACGACAACGACGGCGCCGTACCCTGGTATCAGGGCATAGAATACTTCATGGCACTGCGCCGGCTCGGGAAACCCGTCTGGATGCTGCAGTACAACAACGAAGCACACAACCTTCGGGAACGCCGCAACGCCAAAGACCTCTCCATCCGCCTTCAGCAGTTCTTCGACCACTACCTGAAAGGAGCGCCGGCCCCCGTCTGGATGACAAAAGGCGTTCCCGCCGCAGACAAGGGCAGAACATGGGGTTACGAATACGAAACGGATGACACCGAATGAGATGGCGGATGACGTAAAAGGAACTGAATGAACGCTATGCCCCGGCCCGGACAAAGCCTTCGAGAATATCGGCAAACGCCGTTCCGGAGAGCCTTCCCCCCCCGCCACAGCCACCACGCGCGGCAGATCCCCCTGAGGTGGAAGGGTTGCGGCTAAGGAGGAAACAGCCTCCGATCGAATATAACACGAACGAAGCGAGTCAATAACGGGCGAAGCACGCATAACGCAAAACAAAAAAAAGAAAAAAACAAAAAAAGTTCACCGAAAAGAGTGTTATACAAAAAAAGTTCTCTATATTTGTATCAGTAATGCAACAGTCACGATAATATACTTTTCCGGGGATAAGAAATAAGTGGATAAGACGCACCAGTCAATCAGGCTTAAAGATCTTGTTTTTTTCGTAGAGTATTTATTATACGCACATTTAACCAAAAACTGAGGCGGGTCGTCGATAAGAGACGGCCCGTTTTTCTTTCGTATGACCCGGCTTCACGCTACGCGCGCATCACACATCATATATACTGCACCCGTCGCCGGATCACAGCCACTTCTTCTTCTTGAAATAATAAAGGATGAAAAGCGATGAGAAAACCATCAGCAGAAGAGCCGCCGGATAACCCCATTTTTTGTCCAGTTCGGGCATGGCGGCAAAGTTCATTCCATAGATGCTCGCGATAAGCGTGGGAGGCATGAAGATAACGGAAACAATGGTAAATATCTTGATAATCTTGTTCTGTTCGATGTTCACATACCCCAGAAACGTATCCTGCAAATAGTCAAGGCGGTCGAAGCTGAACTTGATATGTTCCACCAGCGAGTTGATGTCCTTGATGATGATGGTGAGCTTGGGCTGCAGTTCGACGGGAATAAATTCGCTCCTCAACATGCTCGATACCACACGCTGCTTGTCGATTATGTTTTCGCGGAGCAACATCGTCTTTTCCTGCAGATTCTTGATTTCCGACAGCAGTTCCTCGTCGGCCTCCTGCAGCGTGAGGGAGTTACTGAGCTGAGTGATCTTCTGAGTCATGTTCTCAATCATGTCCGCGTCAAACTCCACGCGGGTCTCCAGGAGGGCCACCAGCACATGCGCCCCGGTGGGATAGTTCCTCGGATTGGCCGAGATCTTTTTCACCGTCTCGTGAACCGAGATCAGCTCTTCGCCGCGGACGGTCACCAGAATGTTGTTCTTGAGAATAAACGATACGGGATCAGTCTCAAAATTGGACAGCAGGAAGTTGGAATTGACTACCAGCGTATCGTTGGTTTCGATGTAGCGCGACGACATCTCGATCTCGATCATCTCCTCCTCCTCCTGGATGTATATCTTGAGGAAATCTTCGAGTTCGTTCTCCACCTCCTCGTCCACATCGTTGAGGTCGATCCACAGGAAATTCCCGATAGGGTTTGACTTCAGGAAATCAAGGCTGCGGCTCAATCTCACGATGCCGTCCCTGTGATAAAAAAGCTTTACTTCCGCCATAGCGTCTCTTTTTTAACCGTGATTAAAATCAGTTCGAAAATGGGTTTATCCCCTCGCCGTCCCAGCCGTCCCGGCCTGTCCGATCAGCGGTTCCAGTAACCCGGTCAGCTCTTCGAACTGTCCGATCGACAGCTGTTCGGGACGTTTCGCAAGCAGAGGATCGTCAGGCAGGGAACCCTCGCCGGACAGCAGTGACCTGACGGAGTTACGGAGCATCTTCCTCCGCTGGTTAAAGCCCGTCTTCACTACCATTTTGAACAGCCTCTCATTACAGTTGAGGCACTTTCGTCCGTTGCGGGTGAGCCGCACAACTGCCGATTTGACTTTGGGCGGAGGGACGAACGCCTGCTCATTCACCGTGAAGAGATACTCCACATCATACCAAGCCTGCAGCAAAACAGTCAGGATGCCATAAGCCCTGCTGCCGGGTGAAGCAGCCATGCGTTCCGCAACCTCCTTTTGGATCATACCCGAACAGCAGGGAACGGAGTCGCGGTTGTCGAGTACCTTGAAAAAAATCTGTGATGAAATATGGTAGGGATAATTGCCCGTGACGCAAAAAGGGGTACTGAAATATTGCGCGAAGTCCATCCGCAGGAAATCCTGTTCCAGGATCCTTCCCCTCAGTGCGGGATAGCGCTCCGAAAGACATGCAACCGATTCGCTGTCGATCTCCACGACGGTAAGCTCCCGTCCGTTCCTCAGCAGAAATTCGGTGAGTGCACCCGTCCCCGCCCCCACCTCCAGCACGGGAAGTGAAGGAAACCCGTCGAGGGTTGCCGCGATGCGGCATGCTATTTCCCTGTCCTTAAGGAAATGCTGCCCCAGGTTTTTTTTTGCTTTTACCGGAAACATTGCAATATGATGATTATTCCTTATCTTTACCGCCGCAAAGGTAACATTTTATTACATAAAACCGGACAAATGTACTCATAAAAAAAGAGATACGATTTCAGACCGCTCTGTGTTCCGCCGCCGTCGCCGGGATAATCGCCGTCCGGTTCAAAAATAAGATAATAACAGATAACAGGTGAAAATAACTGTAGATTCGATAAAGAGTCTGTGCAAGACCCTGCTCTCCCTGTCGCTCGGACTGCTTATTATTTGGGCGATGTACAGGAATACCGACATGGGGGAGTTGTGGCACATCATCAAAACGGCCAACCTGGGAGTGATTGCCGCCTCCCTTATTTTTGGCCTGATAGGGAATATCTTCAGGGGACTGAGGTGGGAACTGTTCGTCAACTCACTCGGATACCGCCCGCCGAGGGCGAGCCTGCTCTACTCCACCCTCGGCAACTATGCCGTGAACTTCGTGCTTCCGCGTGCGGGAGACCTCTGGCGTTGCGCGGTGGTGAGCAAGTATGACAGAATCCCGTTCTCGAAAACCTTCGAAACCTTTCTGGTGGACAAAATGGTGGACATTGCCACGGGACTGTCCATCATCTTTATAAGCGTACTGCTTTACATCGACTTTTTCGTCTCCTACCTTCGCGACAACCCCCGGTTTACGGAAGGTTTTACGCACCTGTTCTCCTCCGTCTGGATATACGCAGGTTTGGGCGCAATACTCCTGACCGTATGGCTAATGTGCACGGTTTTCAGAAGTACCGCCCTGATGATGAAGATCCGGAAATTCTTTACCACACTGAAATACGATCTGAAACTCATTTCGGAAATGAGGGAGAAGAAACGTATAATAATATACACGATCCTGGTCTGGTTGTGTTTTTATTTGTACTTTTACATCTGCTTTTTTGCATTTGATTTCACAAAAGACCTTGGTGCCCTGGCCGGTTTGATCGTGTTTGCGATGACCAATATCGGCATTTCCGTCCCCGTACAGGGAGGAATAGGTCCGTGGCATTTCGTGGTAATCTCCTCGCTCCTTATACTGGGAGTCACTGAAAAGGAAGCGCTCGCCTTCGCCGGAGCGGTATTCGTAATACAGTCGGTATGGCAGATCCTATACGGCCTTTGCGGCGTACTCGCCATGCCGTATGTGAAAAGAGCCGGCAACTGAATTTACTGCACTTTTTCGGAAAAGAAAACTCTGACGTTCGTAAACATCAAATATCAAACTAAAATATAACAACATGGCTGTAGCAGAAATTTTAAATTTAGATCCGCAGAGAGTCTGGAACCATTTCCATTCACTTACCCGGATACCCCGCCCGACGGGACAGATGAAAGAGGTAACCCGCTTCATAGTGGATTTCGGACAGGCGCTCAACCTGGAAACGAAACAGGACGGAGTTGGCAACGTGGTAATCAGGAAACCGGCTTCCAAAGGATATGAAAGCCGAAAGGGAGTTATTTTGCAGTCGCACCTCGACATGGTGCCCCAAAAAAATACGGGAGTGAAGCATGACTTTGCCACAGACCCCATAGAAACATACATCGACGGAGAATGGGTGAAGGCCCGCTCCACCACGCTGGGCGCCGACAACGGCATAGGCTGCGCCATGATGATGGCCGTGCTGGAAGACAGTTCACTGCAACATCCTCCGCTCGAAGCGCTTTTCACCGTCGACGAGGAAGTGGGCATGGACGGCGCCAACGGTCTGGAGAAGGGCTTCCTGAAAGGATCCACGATGCTCAACCTCGATACGGAAGAGGATGGCGAACTCTGTATCGGCTGCGCCGGCGGCCGGGATGTGAATATCTCGTTCCGGTTTCAGCCCGACCGGGAGATAGACAAGGGTGATGTGGCCTACAAGGTAAGCCTGCAGGGACTGAAAGGCGGACATTCCGGCGTGCAGATCCATTTGGGACGCGCCAATGCAAACAAGCTGATGAACCGCTTCCTGAAAGATGTGGTGACCAACTACGAAGCCCGCATAGCCGTCATACGGGGCGGATCGCTGCGAAACGCCATTCCACGCGAATCATTCGTCGTGCTGACTGTTCCCGAACAGCTCTCGGACGACCTGGTCGACCTGGTGAGCGAATATGAGGCGCTGTTTCGCGAAGATTTTGCCGGCATCGAAGAGAATATCTCGTTCAAGGCGGAAAGGACGGATATGCCCGGCGCACTTCTGCCGGAGGAGGTGCAGGACGACCTCATCAACGTCGTAGAGGCTTGTCCCAACGGCGTGGTCAGCTATCTGGCCGATTTTCCGGGAATCGTGGAGAGTTCGCTGAATCTTGCTCTCATAGACTCTTCGGACGACAGTATCGAAATAAAACTGCTGGTGCGAAGCTCTTCCGAAAGCCGTAAGGACTGGATTTGCTCCTCGTTGGAAAGCCTCTTCGACCTGGTCTGGGCAAAGGTGGAGTTCGAAGGAGATTATCCGGGATGGAAACCCAATGCCGGCTCGGAACTGCTGCTCGTCATGGAGAAAATTTATCTGGGAAGATACGGCAAGAGACCTCGGGTAGTGGTGATCCATGCCGGTCTGGAGTGTGGCATCATCCAGTCGAATGTAGAGCAGAGCCTCGATATTGTCTCTTTCGGGCCGACCATCACCGGGGCACATTCGCCCGACGAAGCGGTACGGACAGATACGGTGGGGAAATGCTACGGTTATCTCGTCGAAGTACTGGAGAATTTGAAGTAACGCCCGATTATAATCCCATCAGCAATGAGTCGTAAAATTAAAAGACACATACTTTTTCCCGCGGTACTGCTCGTTTATTTTGCCGTGATGGCCGTGATGACTTATCCGCGATACAGAGCGTCCGGCAACTGGGGCGAATACTTCGGGGTTATGGGAATCTCTCTGCTGCTCGCGCTGATACTCTTCTTCGTCCTGAAAAAAAGGCAAAAGATAAGAGACCGCTTTTCCAAGAAAGATTTGAATCAATGAGATATTTACTCCTTTTTCTTTTATCCCTTTCCCCCCTTCTCTCTTCCGGACAGACTTCATACAAGTTTCGCGTTTACCTGAAGGATAAAGGCAATACCGGCGCCTTTTCGACGGACAATCCCGGCGCCTTTCTTTCCGTCCGGGCAATCGAAAGAAAGAAGAAGGAAAAGGTGGTAATTGATGAATCGGATCTTCCCCTCTCGCCCGACTGTTTCACGCTGGTGGAGAAAGCCGGCGGAAAGGTCATCACACACAGCAAGTGGTTTGCCACTATGGTGGTGGAAGTCAGCGACAGTCTGATGATCGGCAATATCGAATCCCTGTCGTTTGTCGATTCCGTGAAGTATGTCTGGCGGGGAAACAAACCCTTGCCGGGAGGCGGAGTAGTCCGTCCCCGTCTGGTGTCTGACGAAAAGGTGAATCCCGATACCGAATACGGTTTTACCGGCGACCAGTTCAGGATGCACAATGCCACATTCATGGCAGATGCCGGATTCAGAGGCAGGGGGATGCTGATAGGAGTGATCGACGCCGGGTTCACCAATTTCGATGTGATACCTCATTTCGGATCGGTCAGACTGGAGGGGTATATGGACTTTGTCCCCGGCGGAAGCATTTTCGCTTCGAGTGACCACGGTACCAAAGTCCTGTCGACGATGGCGACAAATCTGCCCGGACTGATGATGGGTTCCGCGCCGGAGGCCATCTACTTCCTCCTGCGGTCGGAAGATGCCACGAGCGAGTTTCCCGTGGAGGAAGATTACTGGGTGCGGGCTGTTGAGTTTGCCGACAGTCTGGGTGTGGACGTCGTCAACACGTCACTGGGATACAGCCGGTTCGACGATACGTCGCTTAACTATACGCACGCGCTGCTTGACGGCAGCGTTTCACTCATGTCGCGGGCTGCGGACAAAGCTTTTGAAAAAGGTCTGCTGATTGTGGTGAGCGCCGGCAATGAGGGGGGTAAGCCCTGGCGGAAGATTACCCCGCCGGCCGATGCGAAAAATGTGCTGGCCGTGGGCGCCGCGGGGACGGACAGCATTATCGCCTCTTTCAGTTCGCAGGGACTGACGGCTGACGGCCGTATCAAACCTGATCTGGTCTCCGTGGGGAGGGGAACCGTTATCATCGGACAGGACGGATCGATCGGACGGGCGTATGGAACTTCGCTCTCTTCCCCCTTCCTGGCGGGACTGATAGCTTCTCTGTGGTCGGCCAATCCGACCCTGCACCGTTCGGAAGTGCTCGATATAGTCAGGCGGTCGTCCGACAGGTATGCAAATCCCGATTCCATATACGGGTACGGTATTCCCGATTTTCACCTGGCGCTGAAAGAGGTGTTGGGCAAATTGAATTCTTATCCTCAAAGGGTTGAGGACAGTGGATGGGTTATCCGTCCCGAGGCTTCCGGCGGTTATACGGTCAGCCTGTCCGACCCTTCGTTTACTCCCGCTTCCTATTCGTTCCGGCTGCTCGACGAGTCGGGACGCCTGCTCTCCGGATACAGATTCGCGGGGGATGGTGATCTGTTTGTTCCGTTACCGGACAGGATCCGCAAAAGTAACCGTTATCTCTATTTCGTGACGGAAGAACCCTTCAGGCAACATATATACAAGGTGGAAATCTGATTTATGGACGCCTCCTCTCTCACATTATCGGAACTTAACTGCCGGGTGAAGGACGCTATCCGCGACTGTCTGCCGGAAACCTGCTGGATGCGGGCGGAGACCAGTGATGTGCGCTGCAACCGCAGCGGACACTGTTACCTTGAGTTTGTGGAAAAAGACGCCGTCACACACGCTGTCATCGCCAAAGCACGGGGGGTGATCTGGGCTAACATTTTTCAAATGCTGTCCGCCTATTTCGAAAATGAAACCGGACAGCAGTTCTCGTCGGGAATCGGCGTACTGGTGCGCGTCTCGGTCGAGTTTCACGAACTCTACGGCTATTCGCTCACGGTAGTGGACATCGACCCCTCGTTCACCGTGGGTGAGATGGCGCGTAACCGGCAGCAGGTGTTGAGACAACTGGAAGAGGAGGGGGTTTTGGCGCTTAACCGGGAGCTGGTGCTGCCGGAACTTGCCAGCCGGATTGCGGTGATCTCGTCGCCCACCGCCGCGGGGTATGAGGATTTTTGCGATCAGCTGGAGAATAACCACGGCGGTTTCGTCTTTTATGCGAAGCTGTTTCCGGCAATTATGCAGGGCGACAGAAGCGAAGCTTCCATTATCGCGGCGCTGGAAAAGATATTCCGGTACAGGGAACTGTTTGACGCTGTGGCAATCATCCGGGGTGGCGGGGCTTCGTCCGACCTGAATTGCTTCGATTCCTACCTTCTTGCCGCAAACGTGGCGCAGTTTCCGCTTCCGGTGATAAGCGGCGTCGGACACGAAAGGGATGTCTCCGTGCTGGATATTGTGGCTCATACGCGTGCGAAAACGCCTACGGCGGTGGCTGATTTTTTTATCGCCCGTCTTACAGAAACGGCGACGCTACTTGCCGATCTGGAAAAGAGGGCGGTCTCGGAATGTGAATCGCGGCTGATGAAAGAACGGTCGGAACTTGTTTCATTATCCGGAGATCTGGTGCATCGATCTTCCCTTATGATACAGAGGGAGGGGGCTGTGGTGCAGCAGCTTTCGGACGGAATGAAGTATGCCGTGGGGGGCCTGTTGCAGCATCATGCGCATGTGCTGGAAAACAGGGAACAGTTCATCCGGATGGTTTCTCCTGCAAATATCCTTAAGCGGGGTTATTCTCTTACGATGAAGAATGGAAAAATTGTGACTTCGCTGCACGGTCTCTCGGTGGGCGATGTGATCGAAACCCGTTTCAGGGACGGTCTTGCAGCCTCTGTTGTCACCGGGACGGATTGCAAGGCACTCTCTGCCGAATGATTTACCTGTGTTTATAAATCGACAAAAGACACTGATATGCAAAATATGACTTATACCGAAGCGAGAAAGGAGCTTGAGATGATTGTCTCGGCCATTGAATCGGGCGAACCGGATGTGGATACTCTCACCGGGAAGGTGAAAAGGGCGTCGGAACTGATCGCTTTTTGCAGGAGGAAGCTGACCGAAACCGATAAGGATCTGCGGAAAATCTTAGACGACATTGCATGATTGCCGGTGAGAGACGGAGTGTGATAATCGTGGCCGGCGGAAAGGGTCTCCGGGCGGGGGGCGGGTTGCCCAAGCAATTCCGGCCCGTCGGGGGCGAACCGGTGCTGATGCGCGCTATCCGGGCATTTCACGGTTATGACCGCGAGATGCACATCACGGTGGTACTCCCCGAAGGGATGCGGCCGTTGTGGGCGCGGCTGTGTGAGGAGTATCGCTTCACCGTCCGGCACGCGGTAGCGGCGGGCGGCGAGACGAGATTCCATTCCGTGAAAAACGGCCTGGAACTGATTCCGCCGGAGGGGACGGTGGGTGTGCATGACGGCGCGCGTCCCTTTGTGACACCGGAATTGATAGGACGCTGTTTTGACGCTTCGTGCGAGAACCGTTGCGGTGTGATTCCCGTGGTGGACGAGGTGAACAGTGTGCGCCGGATCACCGGATCGGGCAGCCGGGCGCTGGACCGGAAACTGTTGAGGCTGGTGCAGACGCCTCAGGTCTTTCCTGCCGGGGAATTGAAAAGGGCGTATGAAACTGCTTTCGATCCCTCTTTTACCGATGACGCCTCGGTTGCGGAGAAATGGGGGATGAAAATTCAACTGGTGCGGGGCGAGGAGTCTAACATGAAAATTACTTCTTCGTTTGACCTGGCGCTGGCCGAATACTGCGTCCGACCGGTAGCAAATAGATAGGGAATTCTGTTTTTTCTCCGGAGAATACTGTGAAAAGGCGCCCAAATTCAAAAAAGACTATTTCATTTTGTTATAATATCATGGATTTTTATTACTTTTGAGAACTCAATTCAATCAAAAGAAAATTCTTATGGAAAAAATTGATAGACTGGACAGGCTGATTCTGGAAATTATTTCGCAGAATGCACGTACTCCCTTCAGAGATGTTGCCGAGCAGTGCGGAGTGTCGCGCGCCGCCATTCACCAGCGTGTGCAGCGGATGATCGAACATGGTGTGATTACCGGTTCGGGATACCACGTCAGCCCCAATGTGCTGGGTTACTCTACCAGCGCTTATATCGGCGTAAAACTGGAAAAGGGGTCGATGTACAAGAATGTGATCCCTTATTTCGAAAAGATTCCCGAGGTGACCGAATGTCATTACACCACCGGCCCCTATACTCTTTTGGTGAAGATCTTTGCCCGAGACAACACGCACCTGATGAATCTGTTGAATAACCGGATCCAGGAAATACCGGGCGTGATGGCCACGGAGACTATGATTTCGCTCAGCCAGAGCGTGAAGCGGGGGATCCCTATCACGAAGGGGGCAAGCAAAGAATAGAGCTTGCTGTCGGAAGAAAGAAGTCTCAGAACTCTGATATTAGAAACAGGGCGCTCCTCAGGGGCGCCCTGTTTGCTGTGCGTCATTCCACTTTCCCCTGACAGGCGCGTTGCGCTGCAACGCAATGAATGTGGCAATGTGGCAATGTGATGATGTGGCGTGGAGAAAACCAGCTCGGGGAGCGCCCGAGTGGCAAGGGGCGGGAGCACCCACGAGTGGTCGGAAGAAATTCCGACCGCGATTTCTGTGTTTAATGATACAGGAGAATACTGTTTCCCATATGTATCCGCCAGCTTAATTTTAATTATCTTTGTGGAGTGATAA
>JAIRSV010000155.1 GCA_031255275.1 Proteiniphilum sp. | reverse complement strand
GCGCAAGCTCCCCTCTTGAGAGGGGGTTGGGGGTGTGTTACGAAGAGGCAATGTAACTACGCGCTGTCGCGCTCCGAAATCGCTCGTCGGGGCGGGTGCTCCCGCCCCTTGCCGCTCCGGCGCTCCCCGAGCTGTGGTTCTGCTTCACTGTTCACGAAAAAACTTGGATTCGTCCCAGCCTCTTATTCTCTCAATCGCCTCGGCTGTCTTCTCGTGACTGTTGAAGGCGGTCAACCGGAAATAGCCTTCGCCCCTGATGCCGAATCCCACGCCGGGCGTGCCGACGATGTGACACTCTTCGAGCAGACGGTCGAAAAAGGTCCATGAATCCATGCCACCGGGACATTTCAACCAGATATACGGGGAGTTTTCGCCGCCGAAGAATTTCCAGCCCTTCCCGGTCAATCCTGCCCGGATCATGTCCGCGTTGTGCATGTAGTAGGTGACCGTTTCGCGTACCTCAGCCTGTCCCTCCGGCGAATAAACGGCTTCGGCCGCCTTTTGCACGATGTAGGGCGTGCCGTTGAATTTGGTGGACTGACGCCGGTTCCACAGACTGTTTATCGAAATCTCGCCTACGGATGACCGTGCCTTCAGCGCCTTCGGCACTACCGTATAGCTGCACCGCAGACCGGTGAAGCCGGCGTTCTTCGAAAAGGAACGAAATTCGATGGCGCAGTGCTCCGCCCGATCAATCTCGAAGATGCTCCGGGGTATCTTCCGGTCTCTGATGAAGGCTTCGTAGGCGGCGTCGAAGAGGATGAGGCTGCCGTTATCCAGCGCATACCTCACCCACCACTCAAGCTGCGTCTTGCTCATCACCGTCCCCGTGGGGTTGTTGGGATAGCAGAGGTAGATTACATCGGGGTGCAGTGAGGGCCTTTCGGGGAGAAAACCGTTTTCTTCCCGGCAGGATACCAGCACGATCTTTGTGTATTTGCCCACGCGCATGATGTTGCTGTCGAGGTAGACGGGGTAGACCGGATTGGTTATGGCTACGATATTGTCTTCTCCGAGAATATCGCCGATATTGCCCGTATCGCTCTTGGAGCCGTCGCTTATGAAAATTTCGCCGGCGGAGATGTTGATTCCCCTCTGCCGGTAATCGATCTCCGCTATTTTCTCGCGCAGAAAGGCATATCCCTGTTCCGGGCCATATCCGCGAAAGGATTCTTTCACCGCCATTTCGTCCACGGCGTCATGCAGGGCACGGATGACGGAGGGGGTGAGGGGTTGCGTCACGTCGCCGATCCCCAGACGGATAACGTCTGCCTGGGGATGAAGAGCACAGAAATTCTCCACTCTCCTGGCGATGGAACTGAACAGATAATTCTCTTTCAGTTGGGAATAGTATTCGTTGATCTGGACCATACTTTTTTTGTTTTACTGTTTTTGTTTTTTGATTTTTTGATTTACTGTTTTACTGTTTTACTGTTTTGAGAACCGTCACATTAAAACAACTCTCCTTTGAAGACAAACCGGGCGTCGCCGGCAAGGAACACCTGATTGCCGTCCCTCACCCACTCAACCTCAAGGACGCCCCCTTTCAGCTGTACGGAGGCTTTCGGTTCGCACCGGTCTGTGATCGTCCCGGCTGCTACCGAAGCGCACGCGCCGCTTCCGCAGGCCAGCGTCTCTCCGCTGCCTCTCTCCCAGACCCGCATTTTCAGGCGGGAGCGGTCGATCACCTCGATAAATTCCACATTGGTACGTTCGGGGAACAAAGGGTGATGTTCGATTTCCGTGCCAATCCTTTCAATCTCAAGATTGTCGATACCGTCCGTAAAAATGACAGCATGTGGATTGCCCATGGAAACAAACGTAATGCGGTATTCCCGGCCACTCACCTGTACGGGATAATTCACCATTTCGGGGAGCGTGACCTGAGACCGGAGCGTATCGGAAGCGCTGAACGCGGCCTTACCCATATTCACCCGCACGCGCTCCACTTCACCGGTACGCGGGTTCACCGTCAGCAACAGCTGCTTTATTCCCGATTGGGTATTCAGCGCGATCTCCCTTTTCGCCGTCAAACCCCTTTCGTAAAGATATTTGCCCACGCAGCGCGCCGCGTTGCCGCACATCGCCCCTTCGCTGCCGTCGGCATTGAACATCCGCATGGAGAAATCACCCCCTTCGCCGCCGGGACCGATGAGGACAAGCCCGTCGCTCCCGATGCCGAAATGGCGGTCACTCACTCTGCGTGACAGCTCTTCGGGGTCATCCACCCGCTCTTCAAACAGGTTGACATAGACATAGTCATTCCCTGCACCGTGCATCTTTTCAAACTTCATTTCTCTGACTTTTTTTGAGAATTTATTTATACCTCACCCACTTTATCATTTCCCGGATCGACGGCTTTTTGCCATACATCAAAATACCCACCCGGTAGATTTTGGCGGCAAGGATGGAGATAAGCACAAACGTCCCGTAAAGCAATGCAATCGACAGTAATTTCTCCCACAGCGGAATCCCAAACGGGATACGTACCATCATCACAATGGGCGAACTGAACGGAATAAGCGATGTCCAGAAAGCCAGCGGGCCGTCGGGATTATTCACGCTGTAAACCCCTGCCAGGAAAGCGAACACGATAATCAGCGTCACCGGCGTCATGAACTGGCCAGTATCCTCGTCGCTGTCCACGGCCGAGGCGAACATGGCGAAGATGGACGCATACAGGATATAACCTCCGGCGAAAAAGAGAATGAAATAAAAGCCAATTTCAAGCCAGTTGACGGACATAACCGTATTCAGGATACCCTCCGCGTCAAAAGAACCTGCAACCGCCATAACCTCAGCCTGTCCAGGGGAAGCGACAAAGAACGACAATCCGCTGAAGAAAAGCCCCATCAATACGCTCCAGATTACCAGCTGGGTAATTCCGACCAGTCCGATTCCCACAATCTTCCCTGTCAGCAGATTGACCGGTTTTACGGAAGAGACCATTACCTCCACAATGCGGCTCTTCTTCTCTTCCAGCACCGCCTGCATCACCATGTTTCCGTACATAAGTATAAACATGTAAATCAGGACAGTGAACATCATTCCGATGACGGTAGCCAGTTCGGTGGACGATTCCGACACGCCGCCGCCGCTGTCGAGGCGCATTGTCCGCAAAGAGACCCCGGCCCCCTCTTCCACGATGGAGCGCACTTGCGTGATTGCTTCCCTGTCCACGTTGCCCGATGACGAAAGTGCATCAAGTTTTTGCTGTACCACTTTCTCGCTTACTGTTCGCACTATCATCGACTGCAATTCCTGCGGCGCCTGTTTGTCGGACGTGAGCGAAATCGCGCG
>JAIRSV010000097.1 GCA_031255275.1 Proteiniphilum sp. | reverse complement strand
CGATGTGACGGCGGAAGACGCGGACGGAAAGGAAGTGAATCTGTCGGAACTGATAAAGGGCAAAGTAGCCCTCGTGCATTTGTGGGCATCGTGGTGCGGCCCCTGCCGGCGTCACGGTATGGAGATGATACCGCTTTACGAAGCGTATAAGGACAAAGGATTTACCGTAGTGGGCATAGCGCGCGAGCAAAAAAAGGAGTCGATGCTCAATGCCCGGAACAGGGACAATTATCCGTGGACGGATCTGCTGGAGATGAACGATAAAAACGGTATTTGGACAAAATTCGGTATCGGTAATGCCGGCGGAGGAGAGTTTCTGGTCGACGCCGAGGGGAATTTTTTAGCCGTAAAGACGTCGCCGGAAGAAGTCAGGGAAATCCTGCACCGTCTGTTTGACTGACGGAAGGGCGCGAACGTCCTGAAGGTAGAAATAAATCTGAAACAGAAGCGTCCCTCGCGGGCGCTTTTTTTCTTGCTTCGGTCACTTCGACCGCAGCGCAAGGAGGGGAAACTTTAGAAAAAGGCGGAAACCCCCAGGAAAAACCCCTCGGGGTGAGGAGAGTTTGCGTGTTGCACCAAATCATAGTTCAGCGTAACATGCGATCCTCCCAGACGGAAACCGGCACCGGCTACCAGCGAAGGTACAAAACCCCTGTTCGTTATCTTTTCACGCGCAGACCAGGGAGTCAGGGTTGACCGGATATAGTTTATTTCGGGTTGTGCAAACAGTGTGATGAATCTTACCGGGTAAAGGTAACCGAACATATTTATCCCCAGTAAATTACTTTTTATTCCGTACTCCACGGTGCGCGTTCTCGTGTAATAGTACTTGACCCCGGCGCCGGCCATAAAATATTTGTTGAACTGATAACCTATTTGCGGGCCAATCCCCAGGTTGGTATAATTCAGGCTTACCGACAGCCCCAGATTGGCGCCGAAACGCAACTTACTTCTGCTGAAAGCGGCAGCCTGCTTTCCGGCGGATACACTTTTCTTCCGTGAAGGCTCACTCGCAGCTCCCGTCTTCCGGGAGCGATTGAGATGGATATTCCGCTCATCGCCGGGAGATACCCTGATCGTGTCGTACACAATGGTCTGCGCACCGATCGGCAGGAGTGAAAAAAGGAAAAGGAAGAATAACAGCCTTTTCATACGAACATAGTTTTTACTTTGTGATGCCTAAGGTCGTATGGCCTATTGTTTTTTTACTCTTCCGGAGTGGTCGTTTCTTCTCCGGACTGAGGCAGGACGGGTATTTGCGACGGAACGGGTATTTCCGGGGTTACGTTCGGCGCTGTGACGGGATTCAGCGGAGCCGGCTGTTCGATTTCTATCTGCGATTGCGGCATATTCGAGACAGACGCCGTGAACTTAGCCGTCAGGATGCTCAAAAAGATGATCATTCCCGCCAGTGTCCATGTGAACTTTTCCAGGAAATCGGTTGTTTTCCGGACGCCCATAATCTGGTTCGACGATGCAAAACCGCTTGCCAGTCCCCCCCCTTTTGATTTCTGTACCAATACGCCAAAGATCATCAGGATAGCTGCCAGTACAATAAGGATTGTGATGAAAATATACATAATTATTTATTTTTCTCGTTAATAATCAACAATTCAAGAAAACGAATTTGGTGCGCAAAGTAAACACTTTTTTTTGGAAAATTCAAACTTAACCTTTTAATTATTGCAAGTGCCTGTTCATATTTTTCCTGTTTTATATAGATCTTTGCGAGCGTTTCGGTCAGGAACTCTCCCCCCTCATCCTCCGTCTCCTGCTGCGCGTCGGGCAGAGGTATTTGTCCCGAAGGTGCCACGAACAGTATTTCCGATTCCGCCTTCTCGATAAAGGCGTCAATAATATCCTGGTGCTGCAGTTTTTGATGTTCGTCCTGAACGGAATTGCCGGCACCCTCCCCCAGCAGTTTCAGGTAAGACAGATAGTCGGTCGAAGCCAGATTCAGTTCCGCATTTTCGACAACCGGCGCGGTCACCGCCCCTTCGTCGAGCGACGAGAGGAACGATTCAAGCAATTCCTCCGTCCTGTCGCCTCCGTTTGAACGAAGGCGTTCGTTTTTACTCAGCAGCATTTCGTACTCCTCCCGGCAGATAAGATAAAACAGCTTCCTCCTGTCGTTACACAAAACGGCCGTTTTGCCCAACTCATCTTCATATTCCCGACAGCCCGTCACATTCAGGTTCTTTGTATACAGCAGCCTGGCGGTATTAAAACAGGGATATTCCTCCACAATCCCTCTCAACTTTTCCAGGGAAGAAGCGTCCAGCCTGTCCGGATTTTCCATCCATCCGTATAGATCTTCCTTTTGCATTGAATTTACCAGTTAGACATGGTAGCGTTGAATATTTGATCCGTAATTTCGTCGATAAGCTCGCCAAGAAGCTGATCCTGTACGGAATCAAAAACCTCGTTACTGGAGAACGTGCGGTTGGCAGAGATCCTTTCCTCAATTTCGGGTTCATTCGTTTTATTGTTCCTGAAGCGCATCCTCACCGTCATGGTCAGCTTTGTCTCCGAAGCAAAAGCATCCTCCTGCACCGCCATGGGAGTAAGCTCATAGCCCACTATCTCGCCTTCAATCTCCATATCCCCGTTCTGATTCACCAGTTGCAGGCGCGTGTTGCGGGTAAACATATCCTTCATTTCCTCGTTGAAACGCTGCTCGAGCGGAGGATAAACCAGCGGCGCCTGATTCACGAAGTGCGCTATCTGAAGCGTTTTCGTGAGATCATAGTTGATGGAGGTGCCCCTGAACGAGTAGGATATTCGGCATGAACTGACGGTGACCAGTAATAACAGAAAGATGAACAGGAGAGAGTATTCCTTAAGCTTGCGGTAAAGCGTACGCTCCGAGATTCCCAACTCGTCGGCAGCCTGTTTTCTTTTCCCATTGTGCCGTTCCAGCGCTTTTGCGATCATATCCTTCTCCACGTCGCTGATCAGCAGAGAACTCTCTTCAAACTCGGCCGCTTCCTGAATATTGTCCCTTCCGGGGTCATCCAGCGCGATGCTTTGAGGCACGGTCTCATATTTCACGGGAACGGAAACCCGGGTACTGTCGTTTGCAATGATGGACGAAGAGCGGCGCATCTCGGCGGAAGAGGCATTGTAGGGCGAATGTTGTGCCGAATCCTCCATAATGCTTTTTACTACGCGCTTCAGGTCGGTAATATCCTTTTTCATGTCGAACAGCACTTGATAGAGTATCTCCCGTTCGTTGGCAAACGATTTCTGTTCCGACTCCCGAATTTGCCTGACAGAGACGGGTAACATTCCCACTTCGTTGTCGGGCAGGTATTTTTGCAGAATATCGGATGTGATGAGACGCTCCTGTTCGATGACCGAGATTTGTTCCGTGATATTCTTCAGCTGGCGCACATTGCCCGGCCAGCGATAATTTTTCAGTTTCTCCCGGGCATCGTCGGTAAGCGTGATGGAAGGCATCATATATTTTTCGGCGCAGTCGCCTGCAAATTTCCTGAACAGAAGGGCAATATCCTCAGCCCGGTCGCGCAGCGGCGGAATTCGGATGGGAACCGAATTGAGGCGATAATAAAGGTCTTCCCTGAACTTTCCTCTTTCCGCAGCCTTCACCATATCAAGGTTGGTAGCAGCCACCACACGCACATTGGTCTTTTCTACTTTCGAGGATCCCACCTTGATAAACTCTCCGGTTTCCAGCACCCGGAGCAGGCGAGCCTGTGTCGGGAGCGGAAGTTCGCCCACTTCGTCGAGAAAGAGCGTACCCCCGTCAGCCACTTCAAAATAGCCTATCCTTGTGCCCGTGGCTCCGGTAAACGAACCTTTTTCGTGTCCGAAAAGCTCCGAATCGATAGTCACTTCGGGGATCGAACCGCAATTGATGGCACAATAGGGGCCATGTTTCCGGTTACTGTACTGATGCACGATCTGTGGGAAATTTTCTTTTCCCGTACCGCTTTCCCCGGTGATAAGCACCGAGAGGTCGGTGGGAGCCACCTGCAGGGCAACGTCGATAGCACGGTTCAGCTTGGGATCATTCCCGATGATTCCAAAACGTTGCTTCACCTGTTGTAAAGAGTGTTTGGCCATAAGCGCGCTGTTTTTTTGAGTGTTCAAAGATAGGAATTTATTTGCTGCCCCCCAAAGCGTAGGTTTTTTCTTTCAAGTACTGGCCGAGGCGCGGCATGTCGTCTTCAAACGACGCTATTTTGTCCGGCATGACGGGTTCGCCGAAGGTAACCACTATCTCTTTGCCTTTTTTGTTGTACAGTTCGTGACACAGTCTGAGGGTGCGGAATTTATAGCCGAATATCTTCGACATGTAGAAGGGCAGACTGTTGCGCCCGGAAATATGCATCGGAATGACCGGCACATGCACTTTCTGAATGATTTTAATCACTGCCTGCTGCCACTTCCGGTCTTCGACCGTTATTCTTCCCCTCCGGAAGACTAGATTGGAAACCGCTCCCGCGGAGAAGAAACCCAGCGGGAATCCTGCCCTCACATGGTCGAAGCTTTCCTTGATGCCGGCAAAGGTGATACTGCTTTTTTCGGCATACATCATCGGATTCACCGTGATGAAATTTTCGGCCATCGTATCGACCAGTCCCAGTACGACGTTCACCATCATTTTATAGTACCGAACCCGGCTGCCCACGGTCTCAATTGCCGCAATCCCGTCGATGTGCCCGTAAGGATGGTTGGATACCGTGATAAATG
This sequence comes from Proteiniphilum sp., assembly GCA_031255275.1. Classification (GTDB taxonomy): domain Bacteria; phylum Bacteroidota; class Bacteroidia; order Bacteroidales; family Dysgonomonadaceae; genus Proteiniphilum. The sequence continues at coordinate 8,563 of JAIRSV010000097.1, read as the reverse complement.
GACGGTTTTTGAACGTATCGAGTACCTCCGCATTTCTCACCGTACGGGTGATTTCAAGCTTGTCCAGGACGTCTTTGCAGAAAGCGGGACCGGTGAGATGTTTGGATCGGTCATAAATCTTATTTGCAATATCCAGCCCGGATATTTTCATACTCAAGTCTATTATTTTGTCGCCGCGTTTTCCCCTGAATACAGGGTGCAGGGCACGCATTTCTTCGCGACTGATCAGGACATCTTTCATTAAATCCTTATCTGTTTGGTTAATTAACTCAAAAGCCACATCATCGAGGTGAAGTGGCCATTGAGAGGGAAATAAAATAACAACAAGTAACTACTCCGTCAAGAGAACTCTTGTATCAGACTGATGATTTGTCGGCCGATTTCGTCCGCCTCTTCCGGCGAGTGCGCCTCCGAATAAATACGGATGATGGGTTCCGTATTCGATTTTCTCAGGTGTACCCATTTGTCGGGAAAATCGATCTTTACTCCGTCGACGTCGGTTATCTGCCGGTCGCTGAACCGTTCTTTCACTCTGTTCAGGATCATTTCTGTATCAATGCCGGGGGTAAGTTCCACCTTTTGCTTTGCCATGAAATAGGGAGGGTATGACTTTCTCAGTTCCGAAGGCGTCCTCCCCGATTTGGCGAGATAGGTGAGAAACAGGGCTATGCCGGCAAGTGCGTCGCGTCCGCAGTGCAGGGCGGGATATATGACGCCGCCGTTGCCTTCGCCGCCGATCACGGCATTTGTTTCTTTCATTTTGGCCACCACGTTCACTTCCCCCACGGCCGCGGCGTGATATTCCCCGCCTCGGGCGCGGGTAACGTCCCTCAGCGCCCGGCTCGAACTGAGATTGGAGACTGTATTGCCGGGCGTATGCTGCAAGACATAATCCGATACGGCTACCAGCGTATATTCTTCGCCGAAGGGTTCCCCGTCTTCGCAGTAGATGGCCAGCCTGTCCACATCCGGGTCCACGGCAAAGCCGACGGTTGCTTTGGAGCTTCGCGTGAGCGAGGCCAGTTCCGTCAGATGCTGCGGCAGCGGTTCGGGATTGTGGGAGAAATTGCCGTGCGGCGCACAGTGGAGCTTGAAAATCTCTTTCACGCCCAGGGCATACAGCAGTTCGGGGATGGCGATCCCTCCGATGGAGTTCACGCAGTCTATCGCCACACGGAAGCCGGCTGCCTCGATGGCGTTTCTGTCCACTAAGTCGAGCGAGAGGATCTGCCGGATATGCTCGTGAAGATACTGTTTTTGGGTGATCTTTCCCAGTTCATCCACCGGGGAAAATGTGAAGTCTTCCGCCTCGGCGATGGAGAGGATCTCTTCCCCTTCGGCGGCATTCAGAAATTCTCCGTTGCGGTTCAGCAGCTTCAGGGCATTCCACTGTTTGGGATTGTGACTGGCCGTGATAATGATGCCGCCGGCGGCATTTTCTCCCTCGACGGCGATCTCGGTAGTGGGGGTTGTGGCCATTCCGATGTCGGTGACGTCGCAGCCCATTCCCATGAGTGTTCCGGTGATGATGCGGTGCACCATTTCTCCTGAAATGCGGGCGTCTCTCCCTACCACGATGCAGGGTTTCCGGCCATGTTCAAGAGCGGTTGATTTTTTGATAAATGCTGCATAGGCAGCCGTAAATTTTACAATATCAAGCGGAGTCAGGTTTTCGGCAGCTGTTGCGCCGATTGTTCCTCTTATTCCGGAGATGGATTTAATTAATGTCATAAATGTTCTGTTTTGTAAATCACCACTGGCTGTCGAATCTGTATTCTATCAGGTCATAGTAGCTGGGATGATAATAGGTCCGATCGTATGATGATCCCATCTCGAAGGGAACGATCATCTTTACCCTTCCCTTGTGACCTATGCGGGGAAGGGGTACTGCCCATCCCACGTTTGCGTAGCTGCTCTTCGTTGTCGAGGAAACGGGGCCGACATATATCAGCTCTTCGGGAAAGGAGCTTTGGTAATTGGAGTAGCGGATTGTGTCGTTACCCTTGAAATAGGTGAGCCCTTTGAAACGAATATATACGCTTTCCTTCCATTGCAGTTTGGCGTCTGTGTCGCCGTAATCAATAATGTTAAAATAAACGCCTGTACCGGGGTCTTTATAAAACTGGTTCGCCCGGAACTTGCCGTCTTCCGGAAAGTCTCTGAGGATGTCGAGGTTGTTTTCCGCTATGAAAAGGTCTATCGCCCTTTTTTCTTCTTTCAGATAGTCGGCATACGTTTTTTTGTTATTGCAGGAGGTGGTTATAATTAACAGACCGGTAAGTGTGAGAACTATATATCTGAATAGTTTCATCTGGTTTCTTATTTTCTAATCATCAAAAAATTCATTATTTGCTGTTACTTGGCAAGTGAACAGTTCACAAAAATACATAATCCGCTCCGAAAATAACCGGTGTTGCGCCGAAATAAACATTATCTATTCTTAAAAATGGGTTAAAGCTTGCGCGTGCCGGCCAGGCTTTTCAGTTTCTCTTCGCAGGATTTCAGACCGTTTTTGAAGACGCGGATTGCGTCGTCGAAAGTGCCGTAAAATTCTCCTCCCGACGCGTTGAGGTGACCTCCTCCGTTAAAGAAAGCGGCTGCAAACTCGTTGCAGGGAAATGATCCTCTGGATCGGAACGAGAGTTTGATCAACCCTTCGTCTTCGCGAATGAAGGTGGAGAAGAAGATGCCTTTGATGCTGAGCGGACAGTTGGCAAATCCCTCGGTGTCGCCCTTGCCGAAGCGGAACCGGGACTGGTCTTCCCTGGAAAGGAAGAGGAGTGCCGAGTGTATTTCGGGATATATTTCCATCCGCTGCGAGAGGGTGAACCCGAGCAGGCGGAACCGGTCTTCGGAATAGTTATCGAATACCTGCGAATAGATGGCGTCTTTGTTGATCTTTTTCCGCAGCAGGAGGCTGACGATCTCGAAAGTCTCGGGGTCGCGGGAATTGTACGTGAAGTTTCCCGTGTCGGTCATCATGCCGCAGTAGAGACATTCGGCCTCCGTTTGCGTCAGTTCGTCATACTTCCCTGCCTGAAAGAGCAGCCTGAACAGGAGTTCGCAGGTGGATGAGATTTCGGGGTACGATACCGTTATGTCGAAGTTCCTGCCGGGTAAAAGGTGGTGGTCTATCAGGATTTTCCGCGCCGGAGAATTGTCCAGGTGGGGTGCCATGTCGCCTGCTCTTTTGGAGATGTTGTAGTCCATCGAGAAGATCAGGTCGGCGTGGGCGATGATTTTCTGCGCCGCCGGGGGGTTATACTCGTATATCTCGATTTCGCGGGTGCCGTTCATCCATTTCAGGAAATGGGGGAAGGAGTTGGGGACGATCATCCGTACGCTTTTGCCCGTCCTTTTCAGGAAATGAAAAAGTGCGAGTGAGGAGCCCAGTGCGTCGCCGTCGGGGGAGAGGTGTGTGGTGATGACGATTTTTCCTGCCCTGCGGATGGCGTCCATGACTTGCTCCACGTCACGGGCGGGAATCACATTCGAGATAGGTGCTGTACGGTTCATTTTGTCTCAGTAGTTTGGCTGGGGGGCAAAAGTACTAAAATTTTAGCGAAAAGGCGCCGTTTTCCGTCACATCGTGAACTGCTATGCCCAATGCTGCGCACTTTCGTGTTATTCCGGCGGCGGTGCGGCGGGGCAGTGAACTGTCTAAAACAATCACCGCGGGACAAAACAGCGCGGATAGCCGCTCAATATCAAAGGATGTTTGCCGCGAGAGTATCAGCACGTCTAACGGGAATTGTCGCCCGTCGCCATAATAATGGCTGATGAAAGTGGCGTCCGACAGGAACAGTATCCGCTTTTCGGGATGCGGGAGGAGGCTGTTTTCCGTCATGTCGAGGCTGTGTCGCCTGTTGTCGTGATAGATGGCGATTTCGCTCCGTCCGGGTGTGTTGAATACGGTGAGTTGCGGTTCCGGCCGGGTCAGGTTGTTATGCGTGACCGTGAGCTGGAAGAGGAGCATGGCTGTCAGCGCGACGATGAGCGGAGGGGCGCGGCGCGAGGAGAGGTAACCGGTCAGGGGATAGATGAACAGGAGAAGCAGTATGAGCTGGAGAAGGGTTATTTTGCTGTCGGATATTTGGGCAAAGGGCATTGACTCGGCGAGGCGGACGATCTTCAGCAGGATCTCTATCAGGGTTTTTTCCACCCATTGAAAGGAGGCGTGGAGTGCGGAAATGAAATTGCACCGGAGGGGGCAGAGCAGTCCGGTGAGGATGAGGGGGAGGGTGGCGTAGATAATGATGCCGACGAGGGGTACTACCGGTATGTTGGTAATGAAAAACCAGGTGGGGAATGTTCCGAAACAGTAAAGTGCCAGCGGGAAGACGCCCAGCTGTGCGCTGACGGTGATGCAGAGGAGGTCTCGGAGATATTTGGCTGCCCTGTTCGGGGGGGTGTAGAGGCGGATCAGCTTCGGATTGAAGAAGAGGATGGCGAATACGGCGCTGAAGCTCATCAGGAATCCTGCATCGAACAGGGAGTGCGGACGGAAGATGAGTATGAAGAACGCGGCGGCGGCCAGCGAATTGTATCCGGATCCGTGGCGGCGGAACAGCGTCCCGATGCTGAACAGGGTGAGCATGATGGCGGCACGGACTGCGGAGGCGGGCATCCCGGCCGTGAATACGAATGTCCAGAGGACGGCTATGATCAGACAGCGGCCGGCAAGGAATCCTCCTCCGTGCTTCCCGAGGAAGGAGAAGAGCAGGCTGATGAATGTGTAGATGATTCCCACATGCAGGCCGCTCAGCGCCAGCACGTGCGCTGTCCCCGAGGTGCTGAAGGCCTCCCGCAAATCGTTTGACAGGTATGCCTTGTAGCCCAGCGTGAGTGCGCAGACGAAGGCATGGGCATCATCCCCCAGGCCGAAAGAGCGGTAGAAGCTGAGTGCTTTTGCCCTGAACCGCTGGGCGATGATGAGGACAGTCTCCGTCTGCCGGCCGGTTTTCCGCCAGTCGTCCCGCGGGACGTACCCCGATCCGGCAAAGCCTTTGATCCGCATGTATCCGGCGTAATCGAAGTCGTCCGGATTGCCGGAATTTCCGAATGGCTTTACGTTTGACCGGAAGACGATCTCGTCACCGGGGGTCAGTCCCTTCGCCGCATCATCAGGTTCCAGGTAAAGAATCACCTTTCTTGCTTCGGGAGGGGCTGTTTTCACGTTGAGGGCAATGCTGCGCGGCTTCACCTCCGGAATTTCCAGTACGGTGCCGAGGTAATACTGTCCATCAGCCGGGGGCACAGGCTCGACGGACTCCTCATGTTGCCGGAACTGGTGCAGGGTGAGGGAATAGAGGATGAGGCTGACGCCGGCGCCGAACAGCCATCTGAACCGGTATCGCCCCTGCGGACGGAGGAGGAGTGAGGAGAGCGTGAGAAGCAGTCCTCCCAGGGCAGCCGGCAGAGAGGCAGGCAGGATTCCGGGGAGAAGGGAGGCCGTGATGATGGCGGCAGTCACGGGAAGAAGGAGGCGGAGAAAGGGTGTTTTCCCGATCAGAAGGTTTATTGCATTTTGCATTGGAGAGGATGTATTCGGCGGTAACAGCAGTACGAATCCCGCGTCCCCGGGGGAGTAAATTTGTCCGGGTTCCGTCGGGTGAAGCGAAAGCGGGAGTGTGATTTACAGCATCCTCAGCCGGTGAATGGTCTCTTCCGGGCGTTCCGAGGAGAAGACGAAGCTGCCGGCCACCAGCACATCGGCGCCGGCGTCGACCAGTCGCCTGCCCGTTTCCTGATTGACGCCGCCATCCACCTCAATCAGCGTGGAAGTCTGTTGTCGCAGGATCATCTCCCTGAGCGCGGCGGTTTTCCGGACGGAATGTTCGATAAACTGCTGTCCGCCGAATCCGGGATTCACCGACATGAGGAGCACCATATCCAGATCGGGGAGAATATCTTCGAGCACCTGCACCGGCGTGTGCGGATTCAGCGTGACGGCAGGTTTCATCCCCCGTTTCCTTATCTCCTGCACCACCCTGTGCAGGTGGGTGCAAGCCTCATAGTGCACATTCATGAAGGTGGCTCCGGCAGCGGCGACCTCGTCGACAAACTTTTCGGGTCGAACGATCATCAGATGCACATCCAGCGGCTTCAGCGTCACCTCCCTCAGGCGGTTCACCACGGGAAACCCGAACGAAATGTTGGGAACGAAAACGCCATCCATAATATCCAGGTGAATCCAGTCAGCTTCGCTGCGATTCAGCATTTTCATTTCACTCTCAAGATTCAGAAAATCGGCCGCCAGCAGAGACGGCGCAACAATTATGCTCATACGAATAGATGTTTAGCGGCTCAAAGTTAGGAAAAAACAATATTCAGGGCAAAAATCCGCCGTTTCCGGTAGGAAGAAGTGGAGAAGTGGAGAAGCGGATTTCTCCACTCCGCTGACGCTGCGGTCGAAATGACGGCACCCTATACCTTATTATCATATTATCACATAGCCACATCAACCAGTTAGGGGAACGCCCAGCGGCAAGGGACGGGAGCTTCATTAATGGAAAGCGGAGAAAACCAGCTCGGGGAGCGCCCGAGTGGCAAGGGGCGGGAGCACCCGCCCCGACGAGCGAAAAAGTTTTTCTTATAAGAAATGATTTATTTCCTGTAAGAAATGGTTTGTTTCTTATAAGAAATGATTTATTTCCTGTAAGAAATAGTTTGTTTCTTATAAGAAATGATTTGTTTCCTGTAAGAAATGGTTTGTTTCCTGTAAGAAATAACTCTTTTCTTGCAGGAAATAACGGAGCGATATATTCGTAGCAACGGAATTAATGTAAGGGCAAGTCATGCCTTGCCCGTACATTATATATATAGCGTCGCGTAGCGACGGAATATTGGTAGAAGCACGGATACCGCCTGCGAAAACCCGTCCCGTCAGGGACGGAATGTGGGTCACGCTGCCGCGGGGAATATATTTCGTACCTGACGGCACGAAACACCAGGGGATGATATTCATGTTTTCTACCAACATGTTGTCCCTCCGGGACACTTTATCGCTCGTCGGGGCGGGTGCTCCCGCCCCTTGCCGCTCCGGCGTTCCCCGAGCTGGTTTTTTCCGCTTCTCTACTTCTCCACTTCTTCGGTACGGGCAAGGTACGCTTTGCCCTTACATTAATTCCGTTGCTACGAATATCGCTCCGTTATTTCCTGCAAGAAAAGAGTCATTTCTTACAGGAAACAAACCATTTCTTATAAGAAACAAATCATTTCTTACAGGAAATAAACTATTTCTTACAGGAAATAAATCATTTCTTACAAGAAATAAACCGTTTCTTATAAGAAACAAACTGTTTCTTACAGGAAATAAACCATTTCTTACAGGAAATAAACCATTTCTTACAGGAAATAAATCATTTCTTACAAGAAACAAACCATTTCTTACAGGAAATAAATCATTTCTTACAAGAAATAAACCGTTTCTTACAGGAAATAAATCATTTCTTACAAGAAACAAACCATTTCTTACAAAGAAAAAGCGTACTTTTGCAGGAGGAAACAGTCGCTGTAAATACGCTTAAAAGAATTTTCAACATGAATACTCATTATATTCCCGATATTGCTGCCAGGTTTGACGTGTGGCAAAGAGTGCTGGTGACGGACATAAGGGCTAAAGCTGCCGAACTGGGCATTCCGCCGGACGGATTGACGAGGCTGCTGACTCTGCAGGAACGCTGGAACAGGGCATATTCCGTCGCCGAAAATCCGGCGACCCGCACTAAAGGCGCGGTGAAGGAGAAGACGGATGCCCGAAGGGAATATGTGGCGGAACTGCGTCGGGTGATCAGGATGTATATCACATACAATTCCACCGTCAGCGACCAGGAACGTGAGGATATGGGACTGCCGGTACACAGCAGGAAACGTACTCCGGCGCCACCCATCACAAGCCGTCCGGAAATGGAGGTGCGATTCCCCCAAGTTCAACAGCACAGGCTGGTGGTGCGCGACAGTGTGCTGAAAGGTCGCGGTCTGCCTCCCCGCGCTGCCGGATTCGAAGTCTGGCGCAGGATGGGGCCGCCGAATCCCGCGGTCGAGGATGACTGGCGCCTGGTGACTCAGGCTTCGCACTCGCCGTTCCTGCTGACTTACGGTGAGGAGAAATCAGGTCTGCGTGTCTACTACCGCGTCCGCTGGGTGAATACGCGCGGCGTACCGGGTCCCTGGAGCGAAATCATCAGTGCCGTTATCCCGTGACGGGCTGTCCGAACAGACTCTGATGATGTGGCAATGTGAAGTGGAGAAAACCAGTTAGGGGAACGCCAAAAACAATTAGCTCGGGGAGCGCCCGAGTGGCAAGGGGCGGGAGCACCCGCCCCGACGAACGATTTCGGAGCGCGATAGCGCATTGTTACATTGTTACATTATCACATCAACACGCCCCCGTCATTTCGAGTATTTAATTATGAGCAATAAAACAAGTGGTAATGACGGATTTAAGTGTATATTTGAAGGAAAAAAGAAAACTCATGGCAGTGTAGCAGTTCTTCGATTAATGTTTTTATACTTGCTTTCGAGTCTTGCTTCAAAGGCTGGTAAAACAAATATTGGTGAT
>JAIRSV010000047.1 GCA_031255275.1 Proteiniphilum sp. | reverse complement strand
AAGTTGAAGTATTTGAAGCAGCAAAGGATGAGCAGATTCAGCACGATGTTCGCGGCGCTGATTTTCCGCTGCATGTTTCTGCTGCCCTCACAGCGTTCGATGCCGAGGCCGCTGAGGTAGCTGCACAGCGAGGTGAGGGCGATCAGGCACAGGAAACGCCAGTCCCACCAGCCGTAAAACAGGTAGCTTGCGGCGATGACGAATACGTTTTGCAGATTCGTTTTTTTGAATACAAACCAGTATAACAGGAAGACCGCAGGAAGAAAGATGATGAATTCTATGGAATTGAACAGCATAATAAAGTAACTTTAGGTTGCAAAACTATATCTAATAATTATAATCTCCAAACAAAACAGCAACTTTCAGTTACAGTACTGTACGCTGAGGGTATAGTATCGAGAAGGTATTAATATCTACATTTGCAGTATGGATCTGGTTAAACTTGGTAAAAATATTTCAGCCAAAAGAAGATTGCTGGGTTTGAAACAGGAGGATGTGGCATTCGATATTGACATATCCGTTACGTCGTATGCCAAAATCGAGCGTGGTGAGACGAATATCCCATTCATGCGCCTGGTGCAGATCGCCGACTATCTCAAAGTCGAAGTTTCCGAGCTGGTAAGGGAGGACGGCAGTGCGTACGGCCTTGAAAACCTTTCCGCCGATATACATCAGATGAAGGAGGAACTTCACGTGGTGTACAAAAAAATCCTTAATATGTGATGATGCGGCACATCGCTTCACGGCTCGCCCCCGGACAGCGGGAGGGCGTGAGTGCCGCAATCGAATAACAATCGAATAACTCGAACGGGGTGAGTGACTCAGCGCATCACTTCGTTCAGCAGCAGGGGAAATGCGGGGTAAACCATATCGTGACCGTATCCCTGCAATTCGAGCAGGCGCGTATGCCGGTGACCGGACACCTTCATCATACGGGCGAGATAGGCATTTTCTTCATAACGACCCAGCATTTCGAATTCGCGGTCACCCGTGATCAGGAGCAGGGGCGGGGCGTCCGCGCGGACGTGAAAGAGCGGGGCGTACCGGTCTATGACCGGTTGCGTATCATTGATTCCGTGCTCCCTCCGTATCGTGTAGTGCGTCACGGTCTGTCCGCTGAGGGGGATCAGCCCGGCAATGCTGTCGGCGTCGACGCCGTGGACGGCAAGGTATTGCCTGTCCAGTCCGATCATCATGGCGAGGTAGCCGCCGGCCGAATGTCCCGACACGAAGATGCGCGAGGTATTGCCGCCGTATTTTTCGATATTCCTGAAGACCCACGCTGCTGCTGCCGCCGCATCTTCGATATACGCGGGCGCTTTGACCTTCGGTGCGAGGCGATAGTTGACGCCGACGATGCACAGCCCCCTGTTCTTCAGTGCGTCCGGAAGCTCCTTGCTTCCTCCCGTGAGGCCGCCGCCGTGGAACCAGATGATGGTGGTGAAATCCTTTTTATTGACCGGATAATAGATGTCGATCATGCACCGTTCCCCGATATAACTGTCCTGCAGACGGGTTTCTTCGGGATAGTAGGGTATGTCGGAGAGGGTTTCGTATGCCGTTTCCTGCGCAACCGCGGGTGTGAGCAGGAGGAGTGAAAGTATGAGTATTGCCGTTCGGTTCATCACTGTAATATGAAAATGTATAATTAAAAGCGAAGTATCTGTTTATCTCTTTTTCGAATAGCTGCTGATGGCGTTTCTGACCGATCCGTGAATCAGCAGCAGGTTTCTTGCCTGTTCGTACGACAGTCCCAGTTCGTCCACGATCATGCGCGTCCCCCTGTCCACCAGCTTCCGGTTGGTGAGCTGCATGTTCACCATGCGATTGCCCTTCACCCTTCCGAGTCCGATCATGATGCTCGTGGTGATCATGTTCAGTACCATTTTCTGGGCGGTTCCCGCCTTCATGCGGGTGCTTCCCGTCACGTACTCCGGCCCGACGACAGGTTCTATCCTTATCTCCGCCTCCGCCGCCACGGGGGAACCGGGATTGCAGCAAATGGCTGCCGTGAGGATCCCTTCCCTGCGTGCGCGGCGCAGGGCGCCCGTCACGTATGGAGTGGTACCCGAGGCGGCAATGCCCGTCAGGACGTCGTTTTGGCTGATCTCGCGGGCTGAGAGTTCTTCCCAAGCCCCGTCCGGATTGTCTTCGGCAGCTTCCACCGGATTGCGCAGGGCGTCGTCGCCTCCGGCTATCAGCCCGATCACGCAGGTGGGGGGCATCCCGAAGGTGGGAGGGATTTCGGAAGCGTCGAGTACGCCGAGTCTGCCGCTCGTCCCGGCGCCGATATAAAAGAGGCGTCCGCCGCGCTGCATCCTGATGACTGTTTCCGTCACCAGTCTCTCGATTTCGGGGATGGTTTTCTGTACGGCAAGCGCCACTTTCTGGTCTTCCCGGTTGATCTCGGTGAGAATTTCGAGGATGGATTTCCTTTCCAGGTCGTCGTAGAGTGACGACTGTTCCGTTATTTTAATAAAAGACATGATTTCAATGTGTCAGTGTGTGAATGTATCAATGTGTCAATGCGTCGCAGTGCGACTATGCCGTTATTTATTCTTTTCGTTCGCGTCAGAGTTCGCCCCTGTTTCCGTAATAATCGATCAGTCCCTGCATGGGTGACCGGACAACGGTTCCGATTTCAATTCCCTTTTCGGCAGCGACCTCCTTCAGCGGGACGGAGAAGTACCAGGCTATGGAACCGGTGAAATTGACGCTGTTCTTCCGGTAATCGTACTGCATGACGTTCCTTTCAAAGAAGTCGGAAAAGCTGCGGGTGACGATCCTGCGGATACCCGGTTCGTCGAGATGTTTGAACAGAAACGGAGAGAGGCTGGCCAGAAAACGGTTGGGAAAGGGTTGACGGTATACCTTCTCGATGATAAGGGTCGGGGTAAGATTATATTCGTCGAGCAGCGCCTCCTTCATTCCTGCGGGGAGCTGGTTTTTCAGCGCATCGCCCACCAGATGTTTACCCAACACGGCGCCGCTCCCCTCGTCTCCCAGGATGAAGCCGAGGGGGGATATTTGCCTGATGACGGCCGAACCGTCCCATTGACAGGAGTTGCTTCCGGTACCCAGGATGCAGGCAATTCCCGGTTCGAGTCCGCAAAGGCTGTGCGCGGCAGCGATCAGGTCGCTGTAGACATGGATGTCGTCAACCGGAAACGATTGACGGATGGCTTCGCGTACCGGCGCCGTCTTCTCCGGGATGCACCCCGCTCCGTAGAAGCAGACTGCCCCGATACCGGCCTCTTTGAATACGGGATATACGTGCTGTTTGATTTCTCCGGCGATCTCTTCTTCCGTCTGGAATACCGGGCTGATGCCTTTGCCTGAAAAACGGTGTATTATCTCCCCGTCTTTTGCAAGGCACCAGTCAGTTTTCGTTGCGCCGCTGTCGGCGATCAGGATTTTCTGCATACTGTTTCGATGAATGGTGATATTTTCTTTGTGCATGTATGGCAAGGCCCTGTGAAGGCTTATATTTTGATGTATATGTTTCTTTTGTAAAGGAGGTACCCGAAAAGCCGGCAGGCAGCCACAAAGAGGAGCGCATACAGCAGCGATCCGGCGTAATTGCCCGCCCAGGGACGCAGCAATACCTCATATACAAATCCTTTGATCGAGACCGTTTCGCCTCCCCGGTACGTGATGCGTATGGCGGAAAGCAGCGTGGCCAGTATGCCTGCGAACACATACACGGCCAGCGGATTTACGCCGAATACACGGAAGAAGCGACTCCATCTCTCCTTTTTATGTATATCTGTGATCCGGATAAGCAGTCCCAGCAGCTGGGCGGCGAATCCCGTGGTGACGAGGACGAAGGTCGGACTCCATATTTTCTTGTTCAGCGGACATCCGTACTGCAGGAGGAGTCCGGCAAAAGCGAGGAGAGTTCCCCCGATCAGCAGCTTCTCCACGCGGACATGATTCTCCCGGTTGTCGACAATCAGCTTGCCGAAGAGGAATCCGATCAGTACGTGGGCGATGGAGGGCAGTGTGCTGAGGAGTCCTTCCGGGTCGAAGGCAATCCGTTCTCCCTGCGGGTTGACGTCTTTATACATGTGACCGGCGCCCCATAACGCCCGGTCGACGGAGGCGATGATATTCTGTTCCGACTGTTCGAAACCCTTTCCGAATTGCAGTATCAGGAAATAGCCCGACAGGAGCAGGACGATGATCGCGGGAAGGTATTTACTCTTCACGGACACGGCGACAAGCGCGGCAAAACCGTAGGCCAGCGCCAGCCGTTGCAGTACGCCCGGTATGCGGAGGGTGTCAAAATGGGTGGCTGCATCCGCCGCAGATTCTCCTGCGGCCAAGCCGCTGCAGAGTTGTCCGAACCAGCCCAGTCCCAGTCCGATGACGAAAATAAGGAGGGTTCGCCGTACGATTTTCCATACAGCCGGGCCGGAGGGTTTGAAGCGGAATTTCTGCAGTGACATGAAGGCGGAGACGCCCATGATGAACATGAAGAAGGGAAAGACCAGGTCGGTGGGAGTAAGTCCGTGCCACGGTGCGTGACCGAGGGGTGTATAGACGTATTGCCATGAGCCGGGATTGTTGACCATGATCATGCCGGCGACGGTGATCCCCCGAAGGATGTCGAGCGAAAGCAGACGGCTCTCCTGCCGGGGTGTGGTGACTGTATTCATTTCCTGTTACGGTGTATGCGGTTTATTTGTAAAGGTAATATTTCTGTGACAGTTTTCTGAACGGTTCTTCGTCCTTGCGCCAGCAGGAGTGAATATCGGCGAAACGGTGATTCTCTGAAAATTCCCTGCGGATGAAGTCGCTGCCGCAGACTTTGTCGAACATGTCGAAGCGGTTTTCGGGAGCGTTGTCGAACACCTTTCTGTCGGGATAGAGCTGCGCGACGGTTTCCATTACGTGAAACTGGACGTCGGAAAGGCGTGCTTTCGCGAAGTCGGTCAGGTATACCTGTACGCCCTGAAGGTGGCTGCCCTGTCCGAATGAGTAATAAGGTTTCAGGTGAAGGGGCCGGAATGTTATTCCCGGCAGCCTCTTATCGTTCAGCGTCCGGGCGAACTCTTCGGCATTGATCCATTCGGCGGCGAAGACTTCGAAGGGGAGTGTGTATCCCACGCCGATGGAGATGTAACCCAGTTCGCCCAGAATGCCGGACACCGGGTAAAAAAGGGCCGAACGGGCGGACGGTATATGCGGGGAGGCGGGAACCCAGGGGAGACCAGTCTCTTCGAAATTCATTTTCCGGCGCCACTTTTTCATCTTTACGACCGTCAGCCGGCAGGGTTGAGGGATCATCTTTTCGCCGACGATCATCCCGGCCAGTTCGCCGCATGTGAGTCCGTAGACGTAGGGGATCGGAAGCTGACTTACGAATGAGAAGTATCCCTCTTCCACCTGATTTCCCTCTATTTTGAGTCCGCCCAGCGGATTCGGACGGTCGAGCACTATAAATTCGATGTTGTTTTCGGCCGCGGCCTGCATGGTGAGGCACATGGTAGATATATAGGTGTAGGAGCGACATCCGATGTCCTGAATATCGTATACCAGTACGTCTATCCCCTCCAGCATCTCTGCGGTGGGTTTCCGGGTGGCGCCGTAGAGGGAATGGACGGGTATGCCGGTGAGGGAATCGACAAATGAATCTGTTCTGTCGCCGGCATGAACGTCTCCGCGTATGCCGTGTTCGGGGCCGTAGAGCGCGGAGAGGTGTACGCCGGGCGCTTCGTACAGAATATCGACGGTCGATTTCAGGTTACTGTCGATGCCCGTGGGATTGGTGATCAGTCCCACGCGTTTTCCCTGCAATATTTTGAATCCGGAGTCCTTCAGCACTTCGATTCCCGTCTTGACGCGGATTTTCTGCGCGAAAGACGATGGGATGACTGTCAGTCCGCACAGGATCAGCGCCACTGTCAGGCGGAGGCCGTTCCGCGTTCTGCCGCAATCCGGACGGACGGGGGGCGGGGACGGCGGACAGGGAACGGTCTTTATCGGGGAATCTGTCATTTTCAGGCGTTTTGGTCGGAGTTTTTCTTTTTGGCTTTCCCGAAGTCTTTGTCGATCTTCAGGAAGGGGATGAGCGCGAGGGTGGGTATAACGGCGATCAGGATGAGGATGAAGAAATTGATATATCCCAGGCTTTCCTGCAGTTTGCCGGCAATTATGCCGGGAAGCATCATTCCCAGCGCCATGAAGCCGGTGCAGATGGAGTAGTGTGCGGTTTTGTGCTCTCCGCGTGAAAAGTAGATCAGATAGAGCATGTAAGCCGTGAATCCGAAGCCGTAGCCGAACTGTTCGGTGATTATCGCGGTATTTATCCAGAGGAGATGCTCGGGCTGGTATATCGCCAGCAGCAGGTAGGCGAGGTTGGGGAGCGTGATGGCCAGCGCCATGGGCCATATCCAGTATTTGAGACCCTGACGGGAGGCGACGATGCCGCCGGCGATGCCGCCCAGGATGAGTGCGATTGTGCCTGCGGTGCCGTATATGATTCCGGCATCCTGAGTGCTCAGCCCCAGTCCTCCCACTTCGCGGCTGTCGAGGAGGAAGGGATAGGTCAGCTTCACGAGCATGGCTTCGGCCAGCCGGTACAGGAGCATGAAGAGGAGGGCCTGTCCGATTCCCTTTTTCGTGAAAAATGAGAGGAGTATCTTTCTGAGTTCTCCGACTATTTCGCGGGGAGTGTGTGCGGCCTGTTCCGCGTCGCTTGCGGGACGGGGCAGCAGAAAGCGGTGTCCGGTGAAGAAGGCGGCGAACAGTCCGGCCAGGACGAAAAAGGTGATGCTCCAGGCGAAGGGGATGTTTCCCGTGCTTTTTTCGAGGAATCCGGCCAGGATAATCAGCAGTCCCTGTCCGGTGATGGAGGCGAAGCGATAGAAGGTGCTGCGGATGCCGACGAAGAAGGATTGCTGCGAATCGTTGAGCGCAAGCATGTAGAATCCGTCGGCGGCGATGTCGTGCGTGGCTGAGCTGAAGGCCAGGAGCCAGAAGAAGGCGAGCGATGCCCGGAGGTAGAAGGGGGTGGGCAGCGTGAAGGCGATACCGGCAAATCCGGCGCCGATGAGGAGCTGCATGGTGATGATCCACCATCTTTTGGTCTTCAGGATGTCTACGAAGGGACTCCAGAAGGGTTTGATGATCCAGGGAAGGTAGAGCCAGCCGGTGTAGAGGGTTATATCGGCGTTGGAGAGTCCGAAGCGTTTGTACATGACGACGGAGATGACCATGACCGATACATAGGGTAATCCTTCGGCAAAGTAGAGGGTGGGTATCCATGACCAGGGATTGCGGTTGCGTACTGTTTTCATTATGGAGAGCTGTCGGTTTTCGGTTTAACTTCTTTGCCGTACCGCGGATGGCGGAGAGGGGGGCAATGATCGCTTAATAATACTTTATTCTTTCGGATTGGGGAAAGTAGTGTGCCAGGATTTCGCCGTATGTGTATCCTTTTTCGGCCATGATGGCGGCGCCTATCTGACAGAGTCCCACGCCGTGACCCCAGCCGGCGCCGGTGAAGATGAATGTCCGGGGGATACCGTCCGCCGCTTCGTCGCGTGCGTCCACGACGAAGGCCGAACTGTAGAGGTGCGACTTTGAGAGGATACGCCGTATCTCCAGTTCCTTGCCTGTTGTCATTACCCGTTTCGTGCCTGTGATCCTGAGGCGGATGATGCGTCCGGAACGCCCCCTTTCGAGCGGCTGCAGGGCGATGATCGCGCCGAAGTCGATGCCGGAACGCTGCCGGAGAAGGGTGGAGAGTTCTTCCTGTGTACGGGTGATTTTCCAGCGGTAGAAGTCGGGGGTTTCGCGGTCATAATCGTTCAGCACCTGCTTCAGTACGCGGAGGTCGCCGGTATTGCAAAAGGCGGGAGGGGCGGTGCGGATCCACTTCTCCGCATTTTCTTCGACGGTGAGGTCGGGAAAGGGAGCGCCCTCCGTCAGGTCGGGTTTTGCCTGCAGATAGGGATGTACCACGGGTTCCCATACGTTTTCGAACGTTTCCGTGACGCCGCCGCAGCATTTGGAGAAACGGGCGTCGCAGACGGCGCCGTCATGAAGGAGTACTTCGCCGCGCGTTTCCCGGATCACTTTTTTCACCGGATCGGCAGACTGACGGGTGATTCCCTGATAGCGCTGACAGTGGTCGTCGGCGCAGACGTCGAAGTGGTCGTGGCTCTCGCGATCGTACCAGCGGAGCGTCTCGCCGGGGGTTTCGAACGAAGTCCGGTAAGCCGTTCCGGCCTCTTTGAGGGTGCGGCTCCGGCTGAGCTGGGCCAGCAGCCAGCTTCGGGAGATGACGGCGTGTGCCTTGAGCAGCTCTTCGGAGCTTGTGGCGCTCATTTCGGAGGAGATGACGCTGGTGAGGTAGTCTTCCAGCGAGACGATGTTGACGGCCGAGATGCCGTCTCCCTCCGGGATGAATTTCAGGCTTCCGCGGAAGTACTGATCTTCCCTGCGTTCCCAGTGGAAGTGAATACCGATGATCACATCTTTCAGTCCGAATGTATTCCGGTGCGGGTCGTCGGCTTCGAAAACGAGTTGCGGGAAGGTTTCTCCTCCGAAGAGGATCTTCCCGTCCGACGCCTCGACCGCATAGTCGCCCGGCGGCACATCGCGCCCGCCCGACCGGTAGCCGGCCGAAAGTGAGAATGCTATTCTCTGCTGCTGCAGCAGTATGCCTGCCTGAATCTGCGGTTCATTCATCTTTCCGGCCGCACTTACGGTTCATACCTGCTGTTCATGCTCTTCCGGGCTGCTATTTCCCACGTCCTGATGCTGTCCTTATAGCGGTTGTGGGCGTTCTGTCGCACCACGTCGAGGGCAGCGTCGCTGTTGTCTTTCCAGCGGCGGCAGAGGTAGAGCACGTCGTATATGCGTCCGATCCGGTAACGGCGCGAGATGTTCAGACCCAGGGCGTAGTCTTCGCCGTAACTGGTGTCGGGAAGCCTGATCTCGCGCAGCACGGGGGTATAGAAGGCGCGGGGCGCTCCCAGGCCGTTGATGCGCAGGGCGTTGTTTCGTCCGTTGTCGGGCGTCCACTCGCGGTGGTCGATGATGCCCGGGGGGATCTCTTCCATCCGGAAGTTCGTCATCCGGTAGGAGCCTACTATCATTGCGCAGCGCTGCTGATAGAAGGCGTCGACGATTTTCTGCAGCGAGTCGTCGCCGCTGTAGACGTCGTCGCTGTCCAGCTGTACGGCGAATTTCCCGCACCGGGGGTGGTGCACGGCCAGGTTCCAGCATCCGCCTATGCCCAGGTCGTCCCGTTCCGGGATGAGGTGTATCAGGCGCGGGTCGTCGCCAAATTTGGCGATGGCCTGCGTTGTGCCGTCGGTGGAGTGGTTGTCTACGACGATGAGGTTGAAGTGGAAGCCGGTTTTCTGTTCCAGTGCGGAGGTGATGGCATCCTCGACGGTGCTTATGCGGTTGCGTACCGGGATGATGACGGAGGCTTCGTATTCAAAGTGTTCTTCGTCGAGGTCTATCTCCTCAAAGCGAGGCGACAGGTAAGCGCCCGTCATCTTCAGGTGCTGCGTGCAGGCGCGTTCCATCTCCTCCTGCACGTGGCGGTTTTTGGGATCTACGTAGTCAAAAAGCTTTTCTCCCGAGGTACGGCGATCTTCTTCCATTTCCGTGCAGAGGTATTCGCCGATGTGTACCGGGAGACGCTGTTGCGATACTTTGAGGCGCAGGTCATAGAGTCCGGCAAAGAGGTAGCGGTCGTCCATCTGTGCCGCCGCCTCCCTGAGCGCGCGGACTTCGTAGAGGAGCAGCGGGCCGAAGTCGAAGTCGTCGCGCAGGCTTCCCTCCTGACAGTCGATCAGGGGGTGCTCCCTCCTTTCTCCGCCGGCGAGGGTGCGGTAATCGGCATAGACCATTCCCGCGCCGGTCTCTTCGGCGACGCGGATCATGCGTTCGAGGGCAAAATAACCCAGCTTCAGGGCAGACGACCGCTGATGGATGAGCGTATAGTCCATCATGGATCTGCTGACTATTTTTCTGATCGCCGCCGTGCTTTGCAGGCGATCGACAGTGATTCGTTCGCAGCCGTCGGGGATGGGAGACGTTGCGTCCGGGGTAAGCAGGAAGATGCTGTATACCGATGCGGAACGCTTGAGTTCTTCTACGGTTCTTATCGCCTGTTCAGGCTCCGTGTAAGGGATAAATGCGTTTATTTTCTGCATAGGATTCTGTTATATAATAAGGTGTCAGTTGTGTTCGTCGAGCCGTCCGTCCAGGGCGTCCAGCAGCCCCTTGAGGAGCGTTGCGCGGTCTGCCGGATTCTTCACCGCCTCAATCGGAAATCCCAGCACGGCAGTGCCATACGTGCTTCCCCGGTGGATGATGCCGGCGCTCAGGTTGTTCTCCGTGTAGCGGAGGACGGTGAAGGTGCTGTCGCCGACCGGTTCGATGGCGTCGGGATATTCCACGGCATAACATTCGCTGTTCGGCGTGCGGTAGCAGGTGTAATTTCCCTGCACGGAGGGGAAGGGGGATGTCACGGCTTTGATCTGTCCGGTCACGGCGCCGTGGCTGTTGCGCCATTTGTATCTGAGTGTGTTTTGCGCCCACGCTCTGTCGGAGTCGGTGGCGCGGGGATTGTCCCAGAGGTCGCTTCCGGTGAAGGCGCCGCTGACGATCATGTTCCCTCCGCCGCGACAGTATTCGGTGATTTTTTGCTGCGCGACGGCGGAGAATGTTTTGAATCGTGCAGGCATGGCGCCGCGGGCTACCGACCATTCGCGCTGTTTGCCCAGGATCCAGTCCGTGAGGCAGAAGGCGTGCAGCGGTATGCTTCCGTTCTCGACGGCGGCGACGGAGGCGGAGACGAAGGAGTATCCCGCCCGGGCGAGGGCCTCGCCGTGGAGGTAGGGGTAGTCGAACGTGTTGCCGGCGATGGCGACGGTTTCGTAATTGCCGCCGCTGTCGCCGAATCCTGACGCGTCGTCATCCATCCAGGGGATCATGCGCCGAAATTCGTGCATGTAGCCGGTGAAGTGGTGGTCGGCGATGTAGGGGACGCCATTGTCTTCGCAGCCGGCAAAGCCGGCGATGCTGTCGCCGGAGAGGGAGAAGGCGAGCGGGGCGGATACTCTGGTGAAGCCGTTCACGATCAGCGCTTCGCCCCTCTGGCCGGTCGTGCGACAGAGGGAGAGCGTCTCGGAGGGGAAACTCATTCCGCCGTCGTTCACGGCCACTATCCGGTAGCTGTACATGCTGTCTTTTTGGATGGAGGCCGTGTAGCTGTTGCTGCTTACGGCGACGCCGTTGTCGAATCCGCCATCGTTGATCCGGGTATGGACGATGTAGCGGGTGGGGATTGCGGAGGGTTCCGCCGGGTCGGGCGCGGGTTGCCAGGTCAGCTCCGCCTGCGTGTCGCCGGCGAAGCGGATGCCGAACTCTTTCACGGGCAGCGGCTGCACGGTGTAGGGGCGATTGTACTGCGTTGCCAGAAAGCGGAGCATGCCTTTGTAGATGGCGCGGCTCACGGTGAAGCGGAAGGTGGGATCCTGTCCGTAGCGCATGTCTGCGAGGTTTTGGTGAGAGAGCAGTTCGAGGAGCATGGTGGGTACGCCGGGCATGCGCGCTTCGGCATAAGAGCGGTTCCAGAGGTGACGGCGTGTCCATTCGGGTTCAAACTCGCGGCGTATGTCGCGGATGATCTCTTCCATGACCAGTTCCGAGAGGTCGCGTGAGGCCCGGCGTGACTTTCCGTTTTCGAAGAGACCGCCGTTCCACTGCGTCATGTAAATGCCGAGCGTGCCGACGATGGTGTCGCCCCAGAAGGTGCCTGCGTCGGTATGAAAGGCGAAGGCGAGGTCTACGGGAATGTGGAGTCCCTGCTCCCGGGGCAGTGCCGGGGAGCCGCCGGCGAGCCAGTTGACCCATGCGCCGCGGGAAGCGTAGTCGTCGGTATAGTCATTCGTCCCTCCCGTGCGGCTGTATATGCTGTCGGGGACGCCGGCCCACTGCATCCAGTAGCGTGCGCCCTCGGCATAGCGCGGATAGCCACTGGTTTGGGGCGTGTGGCGGCTCGGTGTCGTGCGGGTTTCTGCCGGCGCCGGCCGGTCGGAACTTTTTGTGTTTTCTGCCTCAAAGCCTTCGGGGTGAGGCATCCGTGCGATGTTGCCCATGCCTCCGCCTATCTTCACGGCGTCGGCGGTGACGGTCTTCCCGGCACGGCGGCTTCTGTTGGAGAGCGTCACCCGGTGACCGGCGCCCCGGCGGAAGCGGAAGTGTCCGAGAAATATCCATGTGCCGCCGCCCATTCGCTGGTTGACGCGGAAGTCAGTCCTTCCGCCGGCGTGGTATATGCTGTAGAGGGCGTCGTCGCAACTGTTCCTCAGCGTCTGATAGGAGATGTAGACGCCATATTCGCCTGTTTCGGGAATGTCGGGCAGCCATTCGGCAAGGCTTTCCCGGCCGCGGGTCACGGTTTCGGTCTGCCGGGCGGTACCCATCCCGAAGGGGTTTTCGCCGTCGAGATAAGTCTCCTGCGGATTGGCAAAGCCGGGACGGGGTGTATCCCGCCAGGCTTCCCGGCCGCCGGTTTCGCGATAGCGCGAGCTGCCGTACCTGCCGGGCGAGAGGGAGGGGTGCGCGTCGTCGTCGTTGTCGATGATAAGTTCCGTTATGGCATAATCCCGCTCACGCGGCATCAGGACGCGGGCACCTGCATTCTCGAGCATGGGGACAAGGAAGGGGAGCACGTAACTTTGCGTATAGAGGTCTTCTACGGTTTGGAAGAGGCGCGCCCGCTGCCATTCCCAGCGACTCAGCTTCTGTTCGTAATACCACCCGTGACTCTGCCACAGGGCGATGCTGTTATTCTTCATACCTCTGCCGAAGTTTCCCGCGGGGGAGGAGATATTGGTGACGAGGGGGTTTCCGGTTGAATGGGCAATCAGCCTGTTGCGGTCTTTCCGTCCGCTGCGGAAGTAGTTGGGGATCAGGTCTCCGATCTCCTCTCCGTCCGAGAGGATGCGCAGGCGATATGGCTGCCATTCCGGTGGGAGGTGACTGCGTATGCTGTCGCGGATCATCTTCACGGTGTTCTCGCGCATGGGGAGGTAAGAGAGGCTGGTGCTCGCATGGAGCGTGAGGTGCTTTTTGCGTTCGTCGACGGTGATGCTGTCTGCGGTGACCTCACCCGGTCGCTGCATGACCTCTCGATAGATGCCGGTGAGGGTGCTTCCCAGATCCCGCCGCAGGAGATCGGCGGCGGGATTCCGAGAAATCAATGTGCCTGACAGGGTTAGAATAAAAGTGGTCAGAATTATTTTTTTCATGATTACAGTCTCTTATGCGTGAAGTATGCTGTTTGCCGGCGTCTCCTTCCGCGAGAAGAGCAGGAAGCCGGCAAAGGTGAAGAGGGCATTCATAATCAGCAGTTCGTAGCTGAAAGAGTAACCGTTGAGCCACTTCTCGGAGTGGAGGTCTATCACCAGACTGAGCAGTGGCGAGAGGATGGCGACAAGGGGTATGTATCTGTCTCTCACCGAGCGCCGCGTGAGGATACCGAAGGCGAACATGCCCAGTATGGGGCCGTACGTATAGCTTGCCAGCACGTAGACGGCGTTGATGACGGAGGTATTGTTCAGCAGGTTGATGAGGATGATGACGGCGCCCATCGTGACGGCCATCGCCACGTGTACCCTTTTTCTCCTGCCGGTCACATGCTTTGCACTGTTCCCCGCGCCGCCCAGTATGTCTATCGTGAAGGAGGTGGTGAGCGACGTCAGCGCGGAGCCGGCGGCGGCGTAGGCGGTGGAGACGAGTCCGGTGACGAACAGGATTCCCACGATGACCGGAAAGTATCCTCCCGTGGCCAGCATGGGGAAGAGTTCGTCGCTCCGGGCGGGAACCGTCACGCCCTTCGTCGCGGCAAACATGTAGAGGAGCACGCCCAGCACCAGGAAGAGGAGGATGATGAATATCTGCAGGATGCCGCTCACGATCAGATTCTTTTGCGAGTCGCGCGGGTTCCTGCAACTGAGGTTCTTCTGCATGAAATCCTGGTCGAGTCCTGTAGTGGCTATCACGGTAAACACGCCTGCGAGGAACTGTTTGAAGAAGTATCTCCGGTCGTTGATACTGTCAAAGAAGAATATCTGCGAAAAGTCATGTCCGTTGACGGCGCGAATCATCCCGGCAAAGCTCATCCCCATGCCGGAGGCGATATAGCAGATGCACATCACGACGGAGACGGTGAGACAGAGTGTTTTGAAGGAGTCTGTCCAGATCAGCGTTTTCACCCCTCCCTTATAGGTGTAGAGCCAGACGATGGCGACGGATATGGCGACGTTGAGGATGAACGGGATGCGGAAGTGGTCGAACAGGAGAAACTGCAGCACGGCACATACCAGAAAGAGTCGTACGGCAGCGCCTAACATTTTGGAGATGAAGAAGAACCAGGCGCCGGTTTTGTAGGAGGAGATGCCGAACCGGTTTTCGAGGTAACCGTAGATGGACGTAAGATTCATCCTGTAGAAGAGCGGGATGAGAATGAGGGCGATAATAACCTGTCCGACTGCGAATCCCATCACCATCTGCAGGTAAGCGAAACTTCCCCCGGCCACCATCCCCGGCACGGAGACGAAAGTGACGCCGGATATGGCTGCGCCGATCATGGCGAAAGCGACGACATACCAGGGTGACTTTCGGTTTCCGACAAAAAAGCTTTCGTTGTCAGCCTTTCGGCTCGACAGGCGCGAAATGCCGAAAATGACGGAAAAATAGAGGACTATGCTAATGAGTATCAGTAGGGGCTCCATAACATCTCTGCGTTTTATTCTTCGAAGGAGTTACCGGTCTGTATCAACCGGTCATCCGTTATAAATTTAAAGTAACGCTGTTTGGCGAATGTACCGTCACAATTCTCAGGAGAGTCATGCACGTCCATGTATGGAATTTTGACGTTTCATCCTGCTTTCACACACGTTTCCGACAGCAAATGTACACAGTTAATTCGGAATATCGGTTATTAAAAACTACTTTTTTTAATTATTTATTCGCTTTCCGGTAAAGAAAGTGATTTCGGGGAGAGAAATCCCTCCCCTCCCCTCTCCGAAAAGCCATCCGGATCGGGAGAAACCCCTCCCCTCCGAATCGCCGGAAGGGCTTTGCGGGACGCCGCTTTTCCGGGAGAACTGCTCCGTGTTCCGGAAGAGCTGCTCAGTGTTATGGAAGAGCCGCTCCGTGCTCCGGAAGAGGCGCTCCGTGTTCCGGGAGAGGCGCTTCGTGTTATGGAAGAGCTGCTTAATACTGTGGGAGAGGCTTGCAATACCTCCCCGAACGGGAACGCCCCCTCCCGTTTCAGTCCGAATATTCATCCGCAATACAAAGGTGTCTGCAAGCGGCGCGAAGCCGCACATATATATTATAAGGGTGTACACGGGCGGCGCAAAGCCACACACGTATATTATAAAGGTGTATACGGGCGGCGCGAAGCTGCACATATATATTATAAAGGTGTACACGGGCGGCGCAAAGCCATACATATATATTATAAAGGTGTACACGGGCGGCATGAACGTGCCGGCGGGCGGAGCGAACATATCGGCGAGCGGAGCGAACGTGCCGGCGGACGGAGCGAACATACCGGCGAACGGAGCGAACGTGCCTGCGAAAGGGGCAAATCTGCTGTCGAAAAGCGTAACTGCCTGAACGGAAGGCGTAAACGTTCCGACGGAGGGCGTAAACGTGGGCACGAATGGTGCAAACGTGGGCACGAATTTGCGCTGTTTTTACTCTTTTGGCGAATAAGTGGAAGCTTTTTCGGAAAAAATGCGTGCGGGCGCGAAAAAAAGTCAGATCGAATGTTGTTTTACGAAGAGTTAATACCTATATTTGATGTAGTCGAGAGAGATTTTATTGACTACCAGCAGATTAAAAGACTGACATAAGAGTATTACCAACGGATAGGTAAAAGGTAAGTAGCTTAAAAACGTTTCGTTTTTCTTGCTTT
>JAIRSV010000040.1 GCA_031255275.1 Proteiniphilum sp. | reverse complement strand
TTCCGGGGAATTTCTGATGAAAGCCGGTTTCAATCCGCTGGTGAACAGGGGACGAGCCAGCGTGGTAATTAAAATCGAGGCGACGGAGTGATGATGGGAAAATAACCAGCTCGGGGAGCGCTTCATTAATGGAAAGTTGAAAGTTGAGAGTTGAAAATGTTTTAAGAAGTCGAGAAGCGGAGAAAACCAGCTCGGGGAGCGCTTCATTAATGGACAATTGACAGTTGACAGTTGAAAATGTTTTTCTAAGAAGTAGAGAAAACCAGCTCGGGGAGCGCCCGAGCGGCAAGGGGCGGGAGCACCCGCCCCGACGAGCGAAAGAATTAATGTGATAATAGTACCGTCATGTCGACCGGAGCGTAGCGCAGTGGAGACATCTCACTCCAAAGAACAGATTTCTCGACTGCGCTCGAAATGACGGGGACGTGTTGATGTGATGATGGGTTGAAATCCGTTACCGGAGCGCGATAGCGCAAGCTCCCCTCTTGAGAGGGGGTTGGGGTGTGTTACGAAGAGGCAATGTAACTACGCGCTGTCGCGCTCCGAAATCGCTCGTCGGGGCGGGTGTTCCCGCCCCTTGCCGCTCCGGCGCTCCCCGAGCTAATTGTTTTTGTGGGTCACATCATCACATTGCCACATCATCGCTCTGTTGCAACAGGCGGTCAGACTTGTTTCTCGAAATCCTTCATGCAGCAGATCAGCGCTTCCACTGCCTCTCTGGGGCAGGCATTGTATATCGAAGCGCGGAAGCCGCCCACCGAACGGTGTCCCTTGATGCCTGTCATGCCTCTTTCTACGGCATACTGCAGGAATGTGGCCTCTTTATCCCTGTACTCTTCGTTCATCACGAAGCATACATTCATGATGGATCGGTCTTCTCTGGCGGCCGTTCCCACAAAAAGCCTGTTGCGGTCGATCTCATCATAGAGAAGTGCCGCTTTTTCTTTGTTGAGCCGATACATCACCTCCAGCCCTCCCAGTTCTTTGAGCCACTTCAGCGTTTCGTGCATCACGAAAATGGAAAATACCGGGGGGGTGTTGAACATGGAACGGTTCTTTTCGACGTCGCCGATGTGGGTGCGATAATCGACCATCGTCTGCAGCGGACGACCGGTCTGGCCGAGGATGTCTTCGCGGACGATCACGAACGTCACACCGGCCGGCCCTACGTTTTTCTGCGCCCCGCCGTAGATAAGCGCATATTTGGAGATGTCTGCCGGACGGCTCATAATATCGGACGACATATCGGCCACCAGCGGGACGGGACTGTCTATATCTTCATGCAGCTCCGTGCCGAAGATCGTGTTGTTGGTGGTTATGTGGAAATAATCGGCGTCTGCCGGAATGGTGTAGCCTTTCGGAATATATGCGTAGTTCCTGTCTTCCGAGGATGCTACCACTTCCACTTCACCGTAAAACTTTGCCTCTTTGATGGCTTTCTTTGCCCAGGTGCCTGTTTGCAGATAGGCCGCCTTTGTCTTCATCAGGTTGGCGGGGACGGTGAAGAACTGCGTACTTGCTCCTCCGCCCAGGAGAAGCAGGCGGTAGTTGGCGGGGATGTCAAGCAACTCCGTCCAGAGGTCTGATGTCTCTTTCATGACCCTTTCCCATCCGGGAGTGCGGTGCGATATTTCCAGGAGACCTGTGCCGGTGTTGTCGAAATTGCGTATAGCGTCGATGGCCGACTCTATTGCCGGACGGGGCAGTACACACGGGCCGGCGTTGAAATTGTATTTTTGCATACGGTTGTATTTTAGAGCGTGAAATTTTTAGAAATCAAGAAAAATCTGATTGTTATATGCCGGCAGTATTTTCATATTCATTTATAAAAAGTTTGACCGGATACTTAATCCATCTTCTCAAAAACGGGATTTTTTTCATATACCTGTCAGATTGTTAGCGCGTATAAAAAGCTGCCTCAAAAAAGAGGCAGCTTTCTTCCGAATGTGACAGTACATTCACCGTCACCCCTCAATGGCGGCCTGCGCTGCCGCCAGACGCGCGATGGGCACGCGGAACGGCGAACAGGAAACGTAGTTCAGACCCACCGTGTGACAGAACTTCACGGAGGAAGGTTCTCCTCCATGTTCCCCGCAAATGCCGCACTTGAGCGTGGCTTTGACTTCGCGTCCCTTATGGACGGCCATTCTCACGAGCTGCCCTACTCCGTTCCGGTCGAGCACGGCAAAGGGGTCGTGTTTGAGGATTCCCTTGTCGATATACATCGGCAGGAATTTGGCTACGTCGTCGCGACTATAACCGAATGTCATCTGCGTGAGGTCGTTCGTCCCGAAAGAGAAGAAGTCGGCTTCTTCGGCAATCCTGTGCGCGGTGATCGCTGCCCGGGGGATTTCTATCATCGTGCCGGTCTTGTATTCCACCGAATCGTTCTTTTCGGCAAATACTTCGCGGGCTGTCTTCTCGATGATCTCTTTCTGTGCCTTGAACTCATATACGATACCGGTGAGGGGGACCATTATCTCGGGGATGGCCGTGATCCCTTCTTTCTTCAGTTCAATGGCCACTTCCATGATGGCGCGGGTTTGCATCTCGGTGATTTCCGGATAGAGATTTCCCAGGCGGCAGCCGCGCAGACCGAGCATGGGGTTCGCTTCCATAAGCCCTTCCACTCGTTCGTGAATATCTCTGTAGGAGATGCCCATTACCCGTGCCATTTCCATCTGTCCCTTTTCGTCGTGGGGAACAAACTCGTGCAGCGGCGGGTCGAGCAGGCGAACGGTGACGGGCAGACCGTCCATCGCCCTGAAAATTCCTGCAAAATCCTTCTTCTGCAACGGGAGCAGTTTTTCCAGCGCCTTCCGCCGTCCCTTCTCATCCCGGGCAAGAATCATCTCCCGCATGGGGACGATCTTGTCTTCTTCGAAGAACATGTGTTCGGTTCGGCACAACCCGATGCCTTTTGCTCCGAAATCGCGGGCAGCGGCGGCATCGTGCGGGGTATCCGCATTGGTTCTGACGTCCATGCGTGCATACTTGTCGGCAATCTGCATCAGTTCGTTGAAGTCGGCATCAAGTTCCGCATCCTGGGTTTCTATCCTGCCCTCGTAGACGTGACCGGTGGATCCGTCCAGCGAAATCCAGTCGCCCTCCTTCAATTCCTTACCGTTAATGGTCATGGTGCGTTCCTTATAGCTGATCACCACATTGTTGGCGGCCGATACGCAGCACTTGCCCATTCCCCTTGCCACTACTGCTGCGTGGGATGTCATCCCGCCGCGGGCGGTGAGGATTCCCTGCGCCGAAGCCATTCCGCGCAAGTCTTCGGGAGATGTTTCGATACGGCAAAGGATTACTTCTTTTCCATCTTTGCTCCACTCTTCAGCCTCGTCGGCATGAAACACTATCTGACCGGCGGACGCTCCCGGCGAAGCGGGAAGACCGTTGGTGAGGGGCTTTGCCTGCGCCAGCGATTTCTTGTCGAATACGGGATGGAGCAGCTCGTCCAGTTTTTCGGGATCGCACCGTTTCAGGGCGGTTTTTTCGTCGATATATCCCTGGTGGAGCATGTCTATGGCTATCTTCACCATCGCCGCTCCGGTACGCTTCCCGCTACGGGTCTGCAGCAGCCAGAGCTTGCCGTCCTGAATGGTAAACTCGAGGTCCTGCATATCTTTGAAATAGTCTTCCAGCTTCTGCTGCACCTCAATCAGTTCGCGTGCACATTCGGGCAGCGCCTCTTCGAGCGAAGGATATTTTGCGGCGCGTTCCTCTTCCGAAATGCCCTGCATCTTCGCCCAGCGGCGGGATCCCTCAGTGGTGATCTGCTGCGGGGTACGCACTCCGGCTACCACATCTTCGCCCTGCGCGTCGATCAGGTACTCGCCGTTGAAGATGTCTTCGCCGGTGGCGGCGTCGCGGGTAAAAGCGACTCCCGTACCGGATGTTTTACCCATATTGCCGTAGACCATCGCCTGCACGTTCACGGCCGTTCCCCACTCTTTGGGAATATTGTTCATCTTACGGTAAAGGATCGCACGCTCGTTCATCCAGCTGTCGAACACGGCGCATACGGCGCCCCACAACTGTTCCCAGGGATTTACCGGGAAATCGTTGCCGGTATTTTTCTTTACGGCGGCTTTGAACCTTTTCACAAGTTCTTTCAGATCGCCGGTAGTGAGTTCTGTATCCAGCACCACCCCTTTCGAGTGTTTCATCTCTTCCATGATCTCCTCGAAAGGATCAATATCTTCCTTGCTCTGAGGTTTCATACCCAGCACCACGTCGCCATACATCTGCACGAAGCGACGGTAAGAATCCCAGGCAAAACGTTCGTTGCCCGACTTTTTGGCAATTCCCTCCACGGCGTCATCATTCAGTCCGAGATTCAACACCGTGTCCATCATGCCCGGCATGGATACGCGCGCACCTGAACGAACCGATACCAGACAGGGATTTTCTCTGTCGCCGAATTTTGTTCCCGTCAGTTTCTCTATCTGGGCAACAGCCTGCTCAACTTCCCCTTTCAGGAGACCGACCACATAGTCCTTACCCAGTTCGTTATATTCCGTACAGACCTCGGCTGTAATGGTGAATCCCGGAGGAACGGGGACTCCGATCAGATTCATTTCAGCAAGATTCGCACCTTTTCCTCCAAGCAGGTTTCTCATATCTGCCCGTCCTTCGGCTACACCGTTTCCAAAGGTATAAACTCTCTTCTTTTCCATTTGATGTTCAATAATGATATGTTATAAAATTCTGTTATTTTCCGTTACGTCCGGCAGATATAGCATTTGTCTAAAATATAAGCCCCCGTGACGGATTCCTTTTTCCTATAAAGCTTTTTGTTCTGCCGCTTCTTCGGAGCCGGACTCCGACAGCCTCGCGGAATCGGGATCCGACGGATTCCTGCCGGAAACGTCAGGATCTACTCCTAAGGAGTCCGTTTCCGAAAGAGCAGGCTGCAGATCTCCGAAATATATATTGTATAACTGAATACGCGGTATCATGCCGGAAGAATCCTGCAAGTGGACAAAACCTCTTACTTCGGTGATCGTATCACCCGGAATATATTTTGAAGCGGAAAATTCATATGTTTTATTCTCCGTTATTGGCTGAAAGCGGTAGACGGCCGTATCGGAATAGACCAGCGTGAGGAGCGACGTGAAAGCGGACGAAAACCGGGGAGGAATCCCTATTACACTGAATGAGAACCGGAAATCATCACCGGTAACTTTGGAGGAAATCTCTGCGGAATCCAGCCGGAACCTGAATCCTCTTTTAGGATCGGGCGCAGAGAACGTATAGAGTGACGGCAGGTAGGAGGGAGGTAACAGTTCCGGATCCACCGTATTTGCCTGACTTTGCGCCACCAGGAGGTCGACCCCTTGCCGGGCGCGCTGCAGGCGCGCCTTCACCGAGTCGTTCATCTTCATATAGAGGTCAATCCTGTCGGAGTACCACGACAGGGAAGTATCCCACTGCGCCGGGGTAATTTTACGTGCTTTGAATACTCTGTTGATATAGGCTTCTTTCTTTTCGGGAGAGTCAAAATTCCGGTAATCCTTTTCCATGACCGCCTCGGCGACATATATATCATACATCAGCCGTTCCATCTGTTTTCTGTTCAATACCTCTCCGGGACGGTTCCGACAGGAACCGGCCAGTCCGCTTAACAGAATGAACAGAAATAAATATGAAACGCTTTTTTTACTCTTCACCGTCGATAATCTGATCTTGTTTTTCTCTTTCCAGTTCCAGCCTTTCCCGTTCACTCTTCGACAGCAGTGAACAGGATAATGTCTTTCTGTAAAAAAGCACTATCAGGATCACGCCTACAGTGATTGCCGAGTCGGCAATATTGAAGATGAACCGGAAGAAAAGAAATTCCTTTCCTCCCAGAAACGGCACCCAGCCGGGATATGTGCCGCTGACCATCGGGAAGTAGAGCATATCCACCACCCTGCCGTGAAGAAGGCTGGCGTAGCCTTCGCCCCAGGGGACAAAGGAGGCTACGTGTCCCGGATAACTTGCCTCGAATATAACTCCGTAGAAAACGCAGTCTATTATATTCCCCGACGCGCCGGCCAGGATCAGTGCCACGCAGGCAATGAATCCGGCGCTGTAGTGCTGTCTGATCAGCCGCGACAGATATATGACTATGAAAACAACGGCGACAATACGGAAGAGGGAGAGAAACAGTTTTTTCCCCGCCTCAATGCCGAACGCCATTCCGTTATTTTCCACAAAGTAGATCCTGAACCAGTCGAAAACGTCAATGGCGTCATACAGCCCCATGTGCGTCTTCACCCATATCTTGGAGAGCTGGTCGACAAGAAGCACCATCACGACAACGGTTATGGCAATCCATCTTTTTTGCATAGAATCATTCATACGTTTTCTTTTATGATTACGGGCACAAAAACCCGAACAGGAACATTGTCTCTCATACTTGACTTTCGCGGATACAGACCGGATCTTCGCAGAATTGCGGTTATTTTTTCTTTTGCGACTTGGCTTCGATGCTCAGCGTGGCGTGAGGCACCGCACGAAGACGTTCTTTCGGGATCAGCCTGCCGGTTTCGCGACAAATACCGTATGTTCCGTTCTCGATGCGTACGAGGGCAGCCTGCAGGTTCTGAATGAACTTCATCTGACGTTGCGCCAGCCTTCCGGCTTCCTCTTTGGAGAGGGTAGAGGCGCCTTCCTCCAGCACTTTGTAGGTGGGAGAAGTGTCTACCGTATCGTTTCCGTCGGCATTGGTGACGGCGGCGCGGTAATTTTCATATTCCTGTCTGGCTACCTGTAATTTTTCGTTGATAATAGCGCGAAATTCTTCCAGTTCCTCGTCTGAATATTTTGTCTTTTCACTCATAATAACTCGTTGTTTATTTTTTGCAAATATAATGAAAGCCGGGAGATTTGCCAAGCTTGCCCGGACTTATCCCGGACGCACTTGTATGTCTCACAAATATAATAACACATCGCATAACATCTCAACTGCTTCTTACGATGCTGACGGTGAGCGTCCTGTCGTCAATCTCGATTTCGTCTTCGAGCCGTTCGTCCACAATGACGATCCCGTCCGCCAGCACCTGGTTTTTGATATAACCGGCATTGTGAGCGACAGCCTCGTCAAAAGCGGGATCGGACGAGAGCCTGACGGTGATGCGGTCTGTGATCTCGAACTCCTTCGCTTTACGCAGGTTTTGTATCCTGTTCACCAGCTCGCGGGCGATACCCTCTTCCGTGAGTTCGCGGGTAAGCGTGACGTCCAGCGCCACCGTCAGCCGCCCTTCGTTGGCCACCAGCCATCCCGGAATATCCTCGGAAATGATTTCCACGTCATCGAGCGTCACCACGGCTTCCTGTCCCTCAACGGTCAAACTGAAGCGGGCATTCTTTTCCAGTTCCTGAATCTCTTCGGGCGTCATACCCTGTATCCTCGGAGCAAGCTGTTTCATTATTTTCCCGTAGCGAGGTCCCAGCTTTCTGAAATCGGGTTTCACCCGTTTCACCAGTATTTCGCTGGCGGTATCGACGAACTGCAGTTCCTTCACATTGACTTCGCTGAGGATTAGTGACTCTACGGCTCGGATATTCTTTTTCTGCTCCCCGTCCGTGACCGGGATCATGATTCTGGAGAGCGGACGGCGCACTTTGATGTTTACCTTACGACGCAGCGACAGCACGATGGACGAGGTTGTCTGGGCGAGATACATCTGTTCTTCGAGTTGCCTGTCGATGAGCGAATCGTCGCACAGGGGGAAGTCGGCCAGGTGTACCGATTCGAGCTGCTCGCCGCTCTCCGTTGCCGAAGTCAGGTCGAGATAGAGCCTGTCGGCATAAAAGGGAGCGACGGGGGCCATCAGTTTGGCCACGGTCACCAGGCAGCGGTAGAGCGTCTGATAGGCCGACAGCTTGTCTTCGGTCATCTCTCCGCCCCAGAAACGTTTGCGGTTGAGACGCACGTACCAGTTGCTGAGATGATCGTTCACGAAATCGGCAATGGCGCGTCCTGCCCTGGTGGGTTCGTATGCTTCGTAACTGTGGTCGACCTCTTTCACCAGCGAGTGTAACATCGACAGGATCCAGCGGTCGATCTCGGGACGCTTGTCAAAGGCGATTTGCTCGTACTGATCCCGGAAATCATCTACATTGGCATACAGTACAAAGAAGGAGTAGGTGTTGTGAAGCGTACCGAAAAATTTGCGACGCGCCTCTTCCACCCCCTCCATGTCGAATTTCAGGTTTTCCCACGGCGCGGCATTGGTGATCATGTACCAGCGCAGCGGGTCGGAACCGTAGCGCTCTATGGTTTCAAAGGGATCCACGGCATTGCCCAGACGCTTCGACATCTTGTTGCCGTTCTTGTCGAGTACCAGTCCGTTGGAGACTACATTCCTGAATGCCACGCTCCCCTTTACCATCGAGGCGATGGCGTGCAGGGTGTAGAACCATCCGCGGGTCTGATCGACTCCCTCCGCAATGAAGTCGGCGGGGAATATCTTCCGGAAATCTTCTTCCGCGATGTGAGGATAGAATACCTGCGCAAAGGGCATGGCGCCGCTGTCGAACCAGACGTCGATCAGATCCGCCTCGCGTCGCATCGGCCGGCCGCTGCCGGAAACCAATATAATATCATCCACATAGGGACGGTGCAAGTCTATCCGGTCATACGCAAGCTCTTTGTCTTCGTCCGGATCGACGCCTTCCCAGGGAAGGGCGGTCATGACGCCCGCGTCTACCGCCTTGCGCATCTCTTCGCAGAGTTCCTTCACGGAACCGATACATTTTTCCTCTTTCCCGTCTTCGGTACGCCAGATCGGGAGGGGGGTACCCCAGTAACGGCTGCGGCTCAGATTCCAGTCCTGCAGGTTTTCGAGCCATTTCCCGAAACGCCCCGTGCCGGTGGACTGCGGCTTCCAGTTGATCGTGTTGTTGAGTTCCGTCATCCTGTCGCGACAGGCCGTCGAACGAATGAACCAGCTGTCGAGCGGATAGTATAATACGGGCTTGTCTGTCCGCCAGCAGTGCGGATAGGAGTGTATCTGCTTCTCGATACGGAAGGCGCGGTTCTGCTGCTTCAGCATGACTGAGAGATCCACGTCGAGCGTGGCGTCCGCGTCGGTGAGCGAATCGTCGTAGACATTCTTCACATACCGGCCGGCGTACTCTCCGTAGAGGTCGACATTCATGCTGTCCCGCACAAACGCGGGGTCGAGGTCTTCGATACGGAAGTATTTCCCGGTGAGATCTACCATCGGACGGGCGTTTCCTTCCCTGTCGGTGAGGGTTACTCCCGGCACACTGTTTTCTTTCCCTGCTCTCGCGTCGTCGGCACCGAAGGTTGGCGCTATATGCACGATGCCGGTACCGTCTCCGGTGGTCACGAAGTCTCCCGTCACTACCTTCAGCCCGTTTTCCGATACCTTTACCCAGGGGATAAGCTGTTCGTACTTTATCCCTGCCAGTTCGGCGCCTTTCCATACTTTATCGATCACGCGGAAGGGGATATTCTTGTCGCCCGGCGTATAGGCGTCGAGCGGAAGCGTTCCGTTCCCGGCGGGGAAATAGTTATTCACCAGGTTTTTGGCCAGCACGGCTGTCATCGGTTTGCCGCTGTAGGGGTTCCAGGTCTGCACCGCTACGTAATCGATCCCGGCGCCGGCGGCCAGCAGAACGTTGGAGGGCAGCGTCCAGGGCGTGGTCGTCCATGCCAGGAAGAAGGGTTCGCCAAACGCTGTCCATTCCGGCAGCGGCTCCCGGATCAGGAACTGGGCTGTGCAGGTCGTATCCTTCACATCGCGATAGCATCCGGGCTGGTTCAGTTCGTGCGTGCTGAGACCTGTGCCGGCGGCGGGCGAGTAGGGTTGTATGGTGTATCCCTTGTAGAGATAGCCTTTTTGGTATAATTCCTTCAGGAGGTACCAGAGGGTTTCTATATAGCGGTTGTCGCAGGTGATGTACGGATTGCTCATGTCGACCCAGTATCCCATTTTCCGGGTGAGGTCTTCCCACTCTCTGGTGTATTTCATCACTTCGGTGCGGCACGCTGCGTTGTATTCTTCGACCGATATTTTTTTCCCGATGTCTTCTTTGGTGATTCCCAGCGATTTTTCTACGCTCAGTTCCACGGGCAGCCCGTGTGTGTCCCATCCTGCTTTCCGGTTTACCAGAAAGCCCTTCATGGTTTTGTAACGGCAGAAGATGTCTTTGATGGAACGCGCAATCACGTGATGGATGCCCGGCATCCCGTTGGCCGAGGGGGGGCCTTCATAAAACACAAACGGTGTGTGCCCTTCCCGTATCTCCAGACTTTTCCTGAAAATCTCTTTTTCGTCCCAGGACTTCAGCATCTCTCTGTTTATTTCCGAGAGGTCTAAGCAGCTGTATTCCGGAAATTTCTTACTCATTGTCAATGAAATTTATACCACAAAAAAATAAGGTGCAAAGGTAACAATAAATTAAAAACCGCCAACTGAAAATTGAAAGCAAACGGGGCGGTTGACAAAAATCGAACGGGTTGACTTGTCTGTTTTGATAAAAAGATATACTTTAGGGCTTTGGAAACTGTTTTGAGGTCTTTCCGCAAACTTCGGCCGTCCTGCGTCCCGGGCTGCGGTTTCGATCAAAGAGCCACAGGTATTCGATCAAATAACAACAAGTATAGGGATAAAATGAAAAAAGTAATTGTATGGATATGTCTGACAGTGTGGCCGGTGGTGACATTGTCGGCGCAGAACGGGGGGGAGACGCTGCTCGGCGTGGCGACCTTTAACCTGAGAATGGATACTCCCGCCGACGGCGGGAATGCCTGGCCTCACAGAAAAGAGCTGGTGAAGGGTCTGATACAGTCCCATGATCCGGACATCGTGGGTACGCAGGAGGGGTTTAAGCATCAGTTGGAGGGTATTCTTGAACTGGAGGATTATGCCTGTGTGGGCGCAGGGCGCGACGACGGGAAGGAGGCGGGCGAACACTCGGCCATCCTGTATAAAAAGGATCGCCTGGTGCTGCTTGACAGTGGCGACTTCTGGTTTTCCGAAACGCCTGATGTCCCCGGCAAGGGATGGGATGCTACCTGCTGCAACCGCATCTGCTCATGGGCGAAGTTTGAGGATAAGCTGTCGGGAAAGAGTTTCTTTGTCTTCAACTCGCATTATGATCATGAGGGGGAAATTGCCCGGCGAAATTCATCGCTGCTGCTGCTGGAAAAGATCGGGCTGATTGCGGGGGAAAGCCCCGTGTTCGCGACGGGCGACTTCAACGCGACGCCCGACGATGAACCCATTCAAATCATCCGCGACTCGGGCAAACTCTGCGATTCCCGTCTCGTGACCCTGGAAGCGCCTTACGGAACGGAGGGCACTTTCAACGCATTCTTGCCGGACTCTCCGGCGAAGAGCCGTATCGACTACATCTGGGTCACTTCCCATATCACGATAAAAAGGTATGGAGTACTCAACGATATGCCGCACGGAAGGTTTCCCTCCGATCACTTTCCGGTAATGGTGCAGGCAAAGATGTGAGGGGTGAACGGCCGCTTTTCTTACGCTAACTTTTCCAGCGTCCTTTTGATGCGGGCAATCGCCTCGGTGATGTTCGCGTCTGAAATGGCGTACGACAGCCGGAGGCATCCGGGAGCGCCGAAGGCGTCTCCGCCTACGCAGGCTACATGTGCTTCTTCCAGTATATACATGGACAGGTCGGCTGCCGTCTGCACTCTCTTTCCGCCGTATGACCGGCCCAGGTAACAGGAACAGTCGGGGAGTATGTAAAAAGCGCCCATAGGGATGTTCACCTTGAGGCCGGGTATCTCTCCGAGCTGTTTCACGATAAGATTCCTTCTCCTTTCGAAAGCTGTCCGCATTTCGCTCACGCAACGCTGGTCGCCGGAATAGGCGGCCAGCGCTGCCCGCTGCGAAACGGACGAGGCGCCTGACGTATATTGCCCCTGAAGCAGGCTGCAGGCGGATGCTATCTGCTGCGGCGCGGCAATCCAGCCGATACGCCAGCCGGTCATGGCATATCCTTTCGACACGCCGTTTACCACTATCACGCGGTCGCGAATCGCGTCAAACTGCGCAATCGACACATGTTGCCCGATATAGTTGATGTGCTCGTAAATCTCGTCGGCAATCACATAGACTTGGGGATGCTTTTCCAGTACGCGGACTATCGCGGCCAGTTCGGGTTCGGTATATACGCTTCCGGTCGGATTCGACGGCGAACAGAGGAGCAGCGCTTTGGTCGCCGGCGTAATGGCTTCTTCCAGCTGCCGTGGGGTGAGCTTGTAGTTCTGCCCGATGCCGGCGTATACGAAGAGGGTGGTGCCTTCTGCCAGTTTCACCATCTCAGGATAACTCACCCAGCAGGGGGTCGGAATGATCACTTCTTCGCCTTTATCTATGATGGACAGGATGACGTTGCACAGCGATTGCTTCGCTCCGCCGGAAACGACTATCTGCGCCGGTGTATATTTCAGGCTGTTTTCTCTCGACAGTTTATCGCAGATGGCTTCCCTCAGATCGGGAAATCCTGCTACGGGTGAGTAAAAGGAGTAATTATCGTCAACCGCCTTCTTGGCGGCTTCCTTTATATGGTCGGGGGTGGTGAAGTCGGGTTCTCCCACGCTCATGTTGATGACGTCTATGCCGAGGGCTTTGAGTTCATTGCTTTTCTGCGCCATCGCAAACGTTTCGGAGGGCGACAGGGCGGTCAGTCTGGCGGATAATATATTCTTCATAAATAGCTGTTTGTTGATGCCTTTTTGTTTGATAGCGGGGGCAAAGATATATAAAATTACATTGTCGGCCGCGCTGCCCGGATTTTCTTCCCCGGGTGGGGGGGTGTTTTTGCCCGCTGGGGGGGGGCTGTCCGGTACGGATGCCGGTTGTCGCGAAAAGGGCGGGCTGACGGGGATGGAACGGCGATCGGACTTTACGCTCGCTGCGCAGGCGTATGTGGGGTGAATTAGCTATTTTGTTCGGCTGTGATGCGGTAAAATCGCTTTACGGGTATTATCTTTGCACTCACATTAAAAATGATAACGAATGATTGATAACGAAGGCTTTCGTGAAACACGCGAGGGGGAAACCGCTCTCCCCGGATTATCCCTTGACGGGGCTGTGACGAATGACTGTAATGACCGCTTCCCGATGATCGCCAAGACGCTGGCGGAACTGGAGGATGTGCTGGCGGAGGAGCTTGTGGCGCTGGGGGCGGAGTGTGTGGAGACCGGAACGCGGATGGTGTCGTTCATGGGCGACAAGGCGTTGATGTATAAGACGAACGTGCATTGCCGCACGGCGTTGCGTATCCTGAAACCGTTTTATTCTTTCAGGGCGGAGAGCGCGGATGAGGTGTATGAGGCGGTGAAGCGTTTTGACTGGGAGGGTTATCTCTCGCCGGATACGACGTTTTCTATCGACGCGGTGGTTTTTTCGCACATCTTCACCCATTCGAAGTATGTGGCGTATAAGGTGAAGGATGCTATTGCGGACTGGTTTAACGAACGGCTTGGGAAGCGTCCTTCGGTGAGTATCTCGAATCCCGATATTGTGCTGCACGTCCACGTGGCGCACAACCGGTGTACGCTGTCATTCGACAGCTCGGGCGAGTCGCTCCACAAGCGGGGTTACCGGACGACGCAGGGGGAGGCGCCGCTGAATGAGGTGCTGGCGGCCGGCATGATCCTGAAGTCGGGGTGGCGCGGAGAGTGTGATTTTATTGACCCGATGTGCGGTTCGGGGACTTTGCTGATCGAGGCGGCGATGATTGCGCTGGGGATTCCTCCGGGTATTCACCGTACGCATTTTGCCTTTGAGAAGTGGCGGGATTTCGACAGTGAACTTTTCAGCGCGATTTATAACGATGAGTCGGGTGCGCGGGAGTTTAACCACCGTATCATGGGTTTCGACATATCGCCCAAGGCGGTCGCCATGACCGGTAATAACGTGAGGAACGCGGGGTTGAGGAGGTATATCGACCTGGCGGTGAAACCGTTTCAGCAGTTCGCCGAGGCGCCTGCAAAGGAGGGTGTCCTGATGACGAATCCTCCTTATGGGGAGCGGCTCAGGGTGGAGGATCTGAATGATCTCTACGGGATGATCGGTGAACGGCTGAAGCATGTCTTTCCGGGGTATCGGGCGTATGTGCTGAGTTATCGGAAGGAGGCTTTTGAGGCGATCGGTCTCCGACATTCCAGGCGGTTTTTCCTGTATAACGGTGCGCTGGAGTGCGAGATGCGCGAGTATGAGCTTTTTTCGGGCAAACGTGAGGATCGTCCCGTGAGGGAGGGGTTTCGCGACGGTGACCGGCCGGGCGATGAGGATGCGCATCATGCACGAAATATGCGGGAGGGCTTTCGCCGTTCGCGGCGCGCGGAGGAGGCCGGAGACGGGTATTCGCGGGACAGGCGCTTCCGGATGAGGGACGGTGATGAACGGGAGCGTCCCGCTCCCCGCCCGGAGAGACGGGATGTCCGTCTGCCGGGCGGTGCGGGCGGGCGGTTTTTCGCCCCGGACAGGGATGAGAGGAGTGACAGGCCTTTCAAGTCTCGCGAGCGTGACTCTCGCCCGTTTTACGGCGACAGGGAACGCGACGCGGACAAGCCCTTTAAGCCGGGGGGGAAGTTCTTCGAAAGGGATGACAAGCCGGAGAGACCTACCCGAAGTTCCGCGCCGCGGTTTCCCTTCCGGAAGAAATAACGGTACGGGTTATTCAATCCTGAAATCAATTTCATTGGAATCGTCGGCGGCATGTTGCGCTATCCAGAGCTTCATGTCGCCGGGTTCTGTTTTTTTCCGCATATCCATGCCATAGAACGAGAGGTCGTCGGAGGTCAGCACGAACGTGACCCGGACGGTCTCTCCTGCTTTTAACGCGATTTTCCGGAATCCTTTCAGCTCCTTCACCGGACGGGTTACGCCGGCGACGAGCTGACGGGTGTAGAGTTGCAGGACGACGTCTCCGTCGACCGTGCCTGTATTCCTGACGTCGGCCGTCGCGGTGATGCTGTCGTTTTTTGTCTTCAGCACCTTTTTGTTGATGCTTGCGTGGCTTACCTCGAAGGTGGTGTAGCTCAGTCCGTAACCGAACGGGTAGAGGGGGGTGACGGAGGTGTCGAGGTAGCGGGATTTGTAGTCGGTGGACTCGTCGGAGAGGTCTACGGGACGTCCCGTGTTCTTTTGGTTGTAGTAGATGGGGATCTGTCCCACGTTGCGGGGGAATGACATGACGAGCCGGGCGGAGGGGTTGCGGTCGCCGGCGATGAGGTCGGCGATGCCGTGTCCCGCCTGCGTCCCGGGGAACCATGCCTGCAGGATGGCGTCCATGTGCTGGTCTTCCCACGAGAGGTCGAGCGGACGGCCGCTGAGGGTGATGAGGATCATGGGTTTGCCGGTCTCACGGAGGGCTTTGAGCAGTTGACGCTGTGCTTTGGGCAGGCGTATGTCGGTTCTCACGGCGGCTTCGCCCGACCAGTTGTAGTCTTCGCCCATGGCGGCGATGATGATGTCGGCACGGCGGGCAACGGAGAGTGCTTGGGCTATCCCCTCGGGCGTGGATTGCGTGAGGGTGGTGCCCGGGGCGTGGAGGAGTTTGACGGTGGTGCCGGCGTACTTCTCGGTGAGTCCTCTGAGGAGGGTGACGCTTTGGTGACGGTCGCCCAGCCCGGCCCATTCGCCGTTGAGGTGGATGGAGTCGTCCATCAGCGGGCCGGTGAGAGCGACGGTTTTTCCGCAGGCACGGGTGAGGGGGAGGAGGCCGTGGTCGTTCCGCAGCAGTACGGCTGAGGCTGAGGCGGCGGTGCGTGCGGTCTCCATGAATTCGGGTCTCATGGTGTTCTGCCTGGCACGCTCTTCGTCGAGGTAGCGGTAGGGGTCGTCGAAGAGGCCGAGCAGGAACTTCATCTCGAGGATGCTGCGGACGGCGTTGTCGATGCTCCGGAAGGAGACGCGTCCCTCCTTGACGGACTGGGTGAGGTGGCGGATGTAGGCGCCGCCGGTCATGTCCATGCCGACGCCTGCGTTTACGGCCAGTTCGGCAGCGTGTTTGGCGTCTTTGGCCACGCCGTGGGGGATGAGTTCGTTGACGCCGGTGTAGTCGCTGACGACAAATCCGCGGAATCCCCATTCGTTGCGCAGCACCCGGGTCAGGAGCCAGTGGTTGGCGGTGGCGGGGATGCCGTTGATTTCGTTGAATGAGGCCATGAAGGTGGCTGCGCCTGCCCGGAGTGCTGCGTGGTAGGGGGGCAGGTAGACGTTGCGGAGGGTGTGTTCCGAGAGTTCGGCCACGTTGTAGTCTCTGCCCGATTCGGCGGCGCCGTAGGCTGCCAGGTGTTTGCCGGTGGCGAGGAGCGTGGTGAGGGCGTGCAGTGAATCGGCGCCCCGGCCTCCCTGGAAGCCGGTGACGCGGGCTTCGGCTATTTTGGCGCCGAGCCAGGGGTCTTCGCCGGCGCCCTCCATGACGCGT
The DNA here is from genome assembly GCA_031255275.1 of Proteiniphilum sp. Lineage (GTDB taxonomy): Bacteria > Bacteroidota > Bacteroidia > Bacteroidales > Dysgonomonadaceae > Proteiniphilum. The sequence continues at coordinate 5,423 of JAIRSV010000040.1, read as the reverse complement.
CCCCAGCGGGCGTCGCGTGCGATGTCGACCATGGGGGCGAACGTCCAGTTGATGCCGTCGGAGGCGGCTTCGATGGCGGCGATTTCGGCCGTACGCCGCATCAGCGCCAGATCCCACGAGCAGGCTTCGGCCAGGGGGATGGGGAAGATGGTTTTATAGCCGTGGATGACGTCCTGTCCGAAGAGGAGGGGGATGCCGAGTCGTGTCTCTTCGACGGCGATCCGCTGCATTTGCCGGATGCCGGAGACGGAGGTGGCGTTGAAGATGCTTCCCGTCAACCCTTTTTCGAGGTAGGGTTGCAGGTCGTCGGCCATCACCGGGCCGGTGACCGACCAGTTGGCGGAGAACTGGGTCATCTGTCCGATTTTCTCTTCGAGGGTCATTCGTTTCAGCACGGAGTCTACGCGTCGTTCCACGCGCCGGTCGCCGCTGAAGCTTTGCCACTTGCCGGCGTCCGGTGTGCCGGAGGGGGCTGCGCCCGGCCGGCAGGCGGTGAGCAGCAGCGCGGCGCATATATATAAGGTGTGGATTGTGGAGGGTTTCATTGTTGGCTGTTTTTTGTTCATTTTGATGTATGGGTTTGTGTGCGGTTTACCGGGAGCGGGGGCGTCCCCGCTGTGCCGGATGTGGAACGTGCCGTGTTCGCGGGAACGAACCTGTCGCGTTCGCGGGAACGAACCTGTCGCGTTCGCGGGAACGAACCTGTCGCGTTCGCGGGAACGAACCTGTCGCGTTCGCGGGAACGAACGTGCCGCGTTCGCGGGAACGAACCTGTCGCGTTCATCTCGGCGTTCACGGTCGCGTTCATTGCAGTGTTACGATTGCGTTTATTTTAGTGTTACGGTTGCGTTTATTGCAGGGTTACGGCTGCGTTTGCGGCAGGGTTTGCGGCTGTGCGGGCGCGTCGGCTTCACGGGTGAATCCCAGCTTCTTCAGCCCTTCCCGTATCTCGGGTGCATTCATAAAGAGGCGCCAGAGCAGTGCCGTGCGGCCGTTCTCGATCATCGGTGCGACGGTGAGCTGGTCGATGGCCAGGTAGCGCTGCGGATACCAGTCGTCCTGTTGGCTGAAGGCGTCATAAAAGCCGTATCTCCCCCAGAGCCTGTCGCCGAGGTCGAAGTAGAAGTGCTTCATGGCCTTCATCGACAGGGCGGGCGTGTAGGGGTAGGCCGAGAGGGCGGCCGTCGGCGTGATGACGCCCAGATCATTCCTCACCGGCATGTGGGCCGAATAGCCGTTCACCGAGTAACTGGCGGTCAACCCCCAGCAGTCGTCGCCATATCCGGCAAAGCCTTTGGGATTTTCCGTGCAGTAGGCGTGGTGGATCAGCGTGTGATTCCGGTTGAGTTCCCGGTAATCGGCATAGCGATCCTTCAGTCCCTGCGGGTTGAGGCCGATGAAGGAGTAGTGCGACCAGAAGAGGGGGCCGCCGTATTCCTCGGCGCCGTTGTGCTTCAGCAGCAGCGGAAGGTCGTAGGCAACGGCTTCGCTGCAGATCTCCCCGCCGCGCGCCCAGCCGTTGTGGTAGGCCGACGCCGGGATGGGATGGGTGGGCGAGGAGGCGGCCAGGATGTAGGTGATGAGACATTCGTTGTATCCCTGCAGCGGGAAGTTCATCTCCCAGCCATATTCCGGACTCCAGTGCCAGTAGAGGACGTCCTCTCCGTTGAGGTGCCACGACCACTCCATGCCGCGCCAGAGGGTGTCGACCTCCGCGGCTAACCGCTGTTCGTCCGCGTCGCCGTCTTTGAAGTATTCCCTCACGCAGAGCAGCCCCTGCATCAGGAAGGCGCTTTCTACCAGATCGCCGCCGTTGTCTTTGGGGCTGAAGGGCTTCACCCTTCCCGTGGGGCCGTGCAGCCAGTGGGGCCAGATGCCGTGAAAGCGGTCGGCACGCGCCAGCCAGGCGGTTATCCTGTGCAGCCGCTCCACGCCCTCGCGACGGGGGATGAATCCGCGGTCGATGCCGACGAGCAGCCCGGCGATGCCGAAACCGCTGCCTCCGGTGGTGATTACGTCGGCGTCGTCGTCGGGATAGACGCCGTCGATGTGGATACGTTCCGGCGCAAGTCCCGAAACGGGTTCCGCCCCCTCCCACATGTAGTTGAGGTGGGCCTGCTCGAGGAAGTCGAGGAAGTCGTCGTCTGAGGCAAAGGCGGCGGGACGGTACTCCCCGTCTCCGGCCGCCGCCCCACCCTCCCGTCTGTTGCCGCTGCCGCCGCCGCACGCCGTCAGCGCAGCGAGGCCCGCGACCAGGGCGGTGATGATGAGTATGCGTGTGCGATAGTTTGTCTTATACATGATCGTATCGTTATTTTTTTCGTTGTTGAAACAGCCACGGCAGGAAGTCCGCCCGGTTGAAGGCCGGATTCCAGCTGTCGTGGTTCACTCCCGGGAACTCGATATATTCCACCTCCGCGCCCCGCTCCTTCAGTTTGCGGTATGCCTCGCGCGAAAAGCGGACGGGTACCACCGCGTCCGCGTCACCGTGGAATATCCTGAAGGCGGTTTGTGACGCGAATCCGTCGAACCGCCCCGTATGGACGCCGCCGCAGATCGGTACCGCCGCCGCAAAGAGGCGGGGGAAGCGGCAGACCAGGTCGAACGTCCCCATGCCGCCCATCGACAGGCCGGTGACATAAATCCGGCCCGTGTCCACCGGCGCGGTCTCGATGACGCTCTCCAGGAGTTCCATCACCAGGGCGAGCGGCGCGGAGATTTCAGCGTCGAGCGGGAAAGGGTTCTCCCGCCTGAAGCCATCCGGTCTCTCAGGCATGGGCCAGAAGAACCGTGCCGGACACTGGGGAAAGAGGACGATGGCAGGATACCTCTCCCGGTTTACGGGATTGGTAAACATCATCGCGCCGTGATACAGCTGAGAGACATTGTCTTCCCCCCGCTCGCCCGCCCCGTGCAGGAAGAGGATCAGGGGATATTTCTCTCCCGGAACAGTCATCAGGGGATTCAGCCGGCGATAGTGCAGCGAGTCACCCCCGGGGGAGACAAAGGTGAGGGAATCATATTCCCCGTACTGTGCCTGGGCGGCCGAGCATAAGAGGCCGTGCAGCAGCAGAAGCATGGAAAGTTTTTTTACGTTGTGTAGCATATTATAATCTTTAATCAGTGCGCATATTCAAACCCCAGCGCCGCCAGTCCGGCGCGTATCTCGGGGATACTCATAAACAAATCCCAGAGCAGCCCGGTTCTGTGATTCTCGATCATCACGATGACGGGTCCCTGATCGATGGCCAGGAAGTCGGCGGCATACCACTGCTCCGTCAGGTTGAATGCGTCGATGAATCCGTAACGCTTCCACAACCTGTCGCCCAGCCTGTAGTAGAAGAACCGGAGCGCCCTCATGGACTCTTCGGGCGTATACGGCATGGACGACAGGGCAGCCGTCGGAGCAATCACCCCCCGGTCGCCGGTCGGCGAATGGGCGCCGTACCCACCGTTTCCGTCGCTGGCCGTCAGCCCCCAGCAATGCTCGCCGTAGCCGGCGTACCCCTTCGGATTGTCCACACAATAGCGGTAATTGATCCTTGCATGATTCCTGTTCTGTTCCAGGTAATCGGCATATCGATCGCTCAGCCCTCGGGGGTTCAGTCCCAGAAACGAGTAGTGGGCAAAGAAGAGAGGGCCGCCGTAAGCGGGTCCCAGCGGCAGCGGAATGTCGTAATACACCCTCCCGTTCCTCATACCGCCGCCGTCGGCCCATCCGCGGTCATAGGCCGCCCTGTCGACGGGAAAGGTAGGCGACGCCGCCGCCAGCAGCCAGGTGATCAGACACTCGTTCCAGCCCCTGATGCGGAGATTCATCGCCCAGCCGTGGTCGGGACTCCAGTGCCAGTAAAGCGCCTCCTCGCCGTTGCGCCGGAACCACGACCACTCCACCGCCTCCCACAAACCGGTAATCAGCTCCCTCAACTCCCTCTCCTGCGGACTCTCTCCGTCGAAGTAGCGTCGCGCCGTCAACAGCCCCTGGAACAGGAATGAAGTCTCTACGAGATCCGCGCCGCTGTCCTTTTCACTGAAAGGCTGCGTCCCCCCGCTGCGTCCGTTGATCCAGTGCGCGAAGGCACCATGATACGTCGTAGCGTCCCCCTTCAGGAAGCGGACAATCTTCAACAGCCGTTCGACCACCTCCTCCCGTCCGGCGAAGCGCCGTTCGACGGCCACGATCATGGCCATCACGCCAAACCCCGTACCACCGGTGGTGACAATATCGCCCGACGAACTTCGTTCGCGTGCCATTCCGCACACGGGGTGACCGAACTCCCAAAAGTAACCGAACGTCTGTTTCTGCACCAGCGTCAACAGCTCATCATCGGATATGCGGGGGAATTTGTCGGTAGAATCCGGCGCCGTCAGCAGACTTACGGCGAGCGGCCTGACCAGGGAAGCGCCCGGTTTGCTCTTCAGAGCGGTCGACACGGTCAGCGTATATTTCGACAGCGGATTGAGGGGGGAGGAAGGCTTTATCACCAGATCACTGTCGTTATTCAGGAAGGAGATCTCCGTCGCGACCCTTCTCAGCTCCCAATCCGTCATTCCGACGGCCTGAGTGGCTGACGTCCGCTCTACCGCGGCCGTGAACGAGAGTCGGATTACCGGCACACTTCCCGTATTTTCATACCGAAGTCCGTCCGAAACTCCGTCAACGGCCACCGAACGGTACGTCAGCGGTACGCCGCGCGAACCGGGCGTCTCCTCCGGACTCTCAGTCCCTCTTCCACAGGCAAAGGCGAAGAGGAACAGCATCGAACAGGTGATTACTCTCATCATCGGTAAGCGGTAAAAAAAGCCCTGCACGCAGTGTTCAGGGCAGGGCTTTACACTCCGGCGCCGGTATTACTTCATCACATCCTGAATTTCAGCCGGCGTCAGCGCCTTATTGAAGAGACGCAACTCGTCGATCAGGCTTTCGTCCGACAGGTGATTCCATTCGGTAAACCGGGGGGCGCCCGATCCTATCGACATAATATCACAGCTTTCCCAGCTTATTTCCGTCAAGTTGTTTGTCGCGGCCTCTTCGCCGTCGACATACAGAGTAGCTTTTCCCTTCGTGAGGGTTAACGTAATATAGTGCCATGCGTTGTCGGCGGGATCCAGATCAGCTTTTCCATTTTCATTATCGACCCATCCTTCGGCCGTACCGTTTCCTACATTTGCTTTGATCCGCTGTTTCCCGCCGGCGTTTTCACGAAACAGACGGAATCCGTGGATTCGACTGTTATCTTCAGGGCCGATAACGATAATCCCGGCCCGGTCGGGCGAGGCGTTTACCTTATACCAGAACCCGACGCTGAAGTCCGTACCCAATGCCTCCGGAAGATCGGATAAACCGAAGGTGAGGTAACCGTCCGATGCACCGGCATAGGCCTGACCTTTCTTTCCGGGAGCGAAGCCGGGGGTGCCTGTTT
>JAIRSV010000020.1 GCA_031255275.1 Proteiniphilum sp. | reverse complement strand
ATGGAGGAATCTCAATCATAGAAATAGATTCTTCGGCTACGCTCAGAATGACGGGGGCGTGTTGATGTGATAATGAAAAGTAATGTAACAATGCGCTATCGCGCTCCGAAATCGCTCGTCGGGGCGGGTGCTCCCGCCCCTTGCCGCTCCGGCGCTCCCCGAGCAATATATATCCCATCCCCCATCATCACATCAACACATTATCACATTATCACATTAAATTGGGTACTTCCGCCCCTTGCCGCTCGGGCGCTCCCCGAGCTGGTTTTTCCCGCTTCCCCGTCATCACAAGCTCCCCGACCTCGCTCTGCTCAACGATTCGGGAGTCATCAGCAGATATGAAGCGATGTGGTTTACAGCAGCTTTCCTGACAACTTCCGGATCACTATAATAATTGAAAATTCTGATATATATCATTTCCCGTAAAGTGAAATAATTCCATATTTGTATAAAAATATTTTGCCCGTGTGGATAATCCTCGCCTTCGTGTCAGCCTTCTTTAACGGGTGCTACGACATCAGCAAGAAAACTGCGGTCAATAACAATGCCGTGTTACCCGTACTGTTTCTCACCACGCTCTTTGCCGTACTGCTGTTACTGCCCGTCGCCCTTTTGTCCCGGTTCCACCCCGAGCGGATGGAAAACAGCCTCCTCCATATTCCCGAGATGAGCGCACAGGCGCATATTCAGATCCTCATCCGGGCGGCGATCATTGTCTTTGCCTGGCTGACGGGATATTCCGCCCTGAAGCACCTCCCGATAACGATTGCCGGCCCGGTCAACGCTACCCGCCCCGTCATGACGCTGGTGCTGGCAATTATCATCTTCCGCGAAAACCTCAATCCATACCAGTGGATCGGGGTACTGATCACGATAGCCTCCCTCTTCCTGCTCTCTCTGTCCGGCAAAAGGGAAGGAGTCGACTTCGCCCGCAACAGGTGGATAACCCTTGCCTTCTCCGGCGCATTGACGGGATCCATCAGCGAACTGTTCGAAAAGTTCCTGATGCAGCGCATCAGCTTCATGGCCGTATTGCTGTGGACAAGCGTCTATCAGAGCCTTATCATCGGGATCATCCTCCTGATCGCCCTGTTACTGAAGCCCGGTATGAAATTCAACTTCACATTCCGGTGGAGTATTCCGCTCATCACCCTATTTTTGATGCTGACCGATTTTGCGTACCTGAATGCCCTCTCCTGCACCGGAGCCATGATTTCGATGATTTCGCTCATCCGTCGGAGCAGCGTGCTCGTTTCGTTTGCCGGAGGCGTAATATTCTTCAGAGAGAAGAACCTGAAGGCAAAGGTGACAGACCTGCTCCTCATCGTGCTTGGAATGATTTTCCTGTATTTGGGCTGCGCGTCCGTCCCCTGAACGTGAATCACCTGCAAAACCGGTGATTTCCAGGTATATACTTAACCCCTGCCATGCTCTAACGCACGAACCTGTCATGCTCTAACGCACGAACCTGCCATGCTCTAACGCACGAACGCGTCATGCTCTAACGCACGAACGCGCCATGCTCTAACGCACGAACGCGTCATGCTCTAACGCACGAACGCGCCATGCTCTAACGAACGAACGCGTCATGCTCTAACGCACGAACCTGCCATGCTCCAACGCACGAACCTGAGACGTTCTAACGCACGGACGCGCAATACCCTGACGCTCAGACGTGTGACACCCCCTGACGCCCGGATCACTTGTGAAACCGAATGTTTGCAGATAGCCCCGTATTGGCGTATAGACACATGATTGTGCAGGTGATCGCTGAACGTCCCCGCGCCACAAGCCGGATAAAAGAAAGCGTGTAATCCGGCTGACCGCCGGGTTACACGCTTAACGATGAATGGATCAGAGTTTGCGGCCTCTGACCGCTGATTTCTAACCACCCCTCCGGTTAAATACCCAATTCCCTCCGGATAGCATTAATTTTCCTGCCGGCCGCCACCTCAGCCTCTTCCAGCGACTCCCTTGTTTTGGCAGCGCCCTTCACCTCGATGTAGAATTTGATCTTGGGTTCCGTTCCCGACGGACGGATCGAGAGTTTCGTCCCCTCCTCGGTGAAGTATTGCAGCACGTTAGACGTCGTAGGCATTTCCAGGAGCACCCGCTCGTTGCGGACATAATCCATCGCCTCCAGCTTGGCGAAATCCTTCATGAGTACGACGGGAGAACCGCCCAGAGACTTCATCGGATTCGTCCTGAAATTCTTCATCATCGCCTCAATCTCGTCCGCCCCCTCTTTGCCCTTGCGCACGAGGGAGACGCCCACTTCCCTCGAATATCCGTATTCCAGATAAATATCCTGAAGCAGCTCATACATGCTCTTCCCCCTGTCCCGCGCCCAGGCAGCGATCTCAGCAAACAGGGTGCAGGCCGACACGGAATCCTTGTCGCGAACGAAATCGCCCGCCAGAAAACCATAACTCTCCTCTCCGCCCCCGATATACTCCTTCACACCCTCGTTCTTGCGAATGATCTCCGCAATCCATTTAAAGCCCGTGTAACAGTCAAAAATCTCGATACCCCTCTTCACGGCAATATCCTTCACCAGCTCCGTGGTAACAATAGTCTTGACCACAAACTCCCGGCCGGTGAGCAGATGCAGTTCGTCACGGCGCGTCATCAGGTAATAAAGGCACAGGAGCATAGTCTGGTTACCGTTCACCAGGATAAAATTCCCCTCCCCGTCGCGGATAGCCGTACCGATACGGTCAGCGTCGGGATCGGTAGCCATAACCAGATCGGCACCCGTTTCCACCGCCTTTCTGATAGCCAGATCAAGCGCAGCCGGCTCCTCCGGATTGGGTGAAACTACCGTCGGGAAGTCACCGCTTATCACATCCTGTTCGGGCACAGAGATGATATTGGTGAACCCGACCGCCCTCAAAGCATCGGGCACCAGCATGATTCCCGAACCGTGGATGGGCGTATAAACAATTTTCAGGTCGCTGTGACGCTCAATCACATCGGGCGAAAGCACCAGCTTTTTCACCCTTTTGATAAACGCCGCGTCCAGATCCTTCCCGACAATCTCGATCAAGTCTTTGTTTCCCTCGAAGCGAATATCGTCCGTCGACTTGATGCGGTTAACTTCCGCAATGATATTCCTGTCGTGAGGAGCAAGCACCTGAGCGCCATCATTCCAGTAAGCCTTATAGCCGTTATACTCTTTGGGGTTGTGCGACGCAGTGATCATGATCCCGCTCTGACAGCCCAGCTTCCTGATAGCATAAGACACCTCGGGAGTAGGGCGAAGGCTGTCAAAAAGATACACCCTGATACCGTTGGCGCTGAAAATATCAGCCGATATTTCCGCAAATTTACGACTGTTGTTCCTGCAGTCATGTCCGATCACCACCTTGATCTCCTTCAGGCCGGCAAACTCCTTCTTCAGGTAATTCGAGAGTCCCTGCGTAGCAGCGCCCGTCGTGTAGATATTCATACGGTTGCTCCCTGCGCCCATAATGCCGCGCAGACCACCCGTACCAAACTCAAGATCTTTGTAGAAAGCATCAATCAGTTTCGATTTATCATCACAGTCGAGCATTAGCCGCACCTCCTTTTTCGTTTCGGCGTCATAATTACCCGTAATCCAGGACATCGCCCTGTCAGTGACCTGAGTCAATAATGTTTCTTTTTCCATAGTTTTTAAAGCAGTCTTTATTTTTATTGTTCATTTAATAGGATGCACTTTATATTTATCACCGGTCTGGTCTACAATTTTCCTGTAGTGATCCTCAGAATATCCCGGACGCAGCGGCGAAGACGGATTCCCGTAAGGGTTACGCCTGAACTGACCGTTTTCCTCTCTTTTGACCACACCGTCAACATATTTCACCATAAGATATTCGCCCAGTTTTTTCCATTCCGCCACACCATCCTTCACCAGGCCGTTGGTATACTGCGTCAGGAAGCGAACCGCCTGCGGAGGCGACTGACCGAAGAGCTGTGCAGCCACCCGTTCCGTTTCAGGCTGCAAATCCCCGAAGCGTTTTTCAAGAGAAGCCTGCACCTTTTTCATATCCACACTCATGTCGCTGTAGCGAGCGTATACCATATTAGAGACCCAGTTGTGAATCCAGAAAGCAGAAGTCCACGAGAAGCTCAGCAGATCACCGTTACCCGCCGACATTTCGTGCGGTGTTTCGCCGTGTCCGCAATAGAACGGATAATACACCGTCTGCGCCGCATCGTCGACCCCGAACCAGAGGATACCGCCGATAGCGTCAGGCAGCCACGAGCGCATCTGCGCCACGAACGAAAAGGCCGTCTGCTGAGTAGCGATGGGACGCTCGTTGCAATACTCAACCGAGTCGACCACGAAAGAGAGCGGACTCCATCGGTAAGGCGAGTTGAAGGGGCCAGCACCCACATCAAAGCGCCAGTCCAGTTCAGTACCCTCATAATGGTCACGCATCATTTCCCGGATGTCATGCACGCTCAGCTTCCTGTCCGGTTTGATGTAAAGCGGCATGGGCTCCGTAGTTTCCCCCCGGGCATAAGTCACATATCCGGCCATATCCCCGTTCACTCTGTTGAAAAACGACCACACACGGGCTTCACAGTAGCGCAGCGCGCCGAAATCAAGAGGAGCATACGCCCGGGCAAAGCTGAATCCGGCATCGTCGCCCTCATAATACCCCTTTTCGCGGGCGAAAGAGATCACATCAGGCGAGTAGATGCAATTCTCCGGATCGTCCAGAGGGAACTGCCGGATGCGCGCCTGATTGGCATGTGCCGACACACAGTCGTCCGGAATACGGACGGCTACCCATACGGCCCCCCTGTTGCCCGGCCCCTTTCCGATCATTTCCAGGATCCACACTTCGTTGGGATCGGCGATCGAAAACGATTCACCCGAACTGTAATAACCGTGTTCCCTCACAAGGCCGGTCATTACGCCGATGGCTTCGCGCGCGTTCCTGGCGCGCTGCAGCGTGATATAGATAAGACTTCCGTAATCTATGACGCCTGTAGAATCAGACAGTTCGCTTCGTCCCCCGAAAGTAGTTTCGCCGATAGCCAGCTGATGTTCGTTCATATTACCGATCACACTGTAAGTCTGCAAAGCCTGAGGTATCTCGCCCAGGTATTTTTTCGTGTCCCACTCATACACCTTGAGCATCTCTCCCGGAGCGTATTGTCGGGCGGGCCAGTGATACAGTTCCCCATACAGCGCATAGGAGTCGGCAGCATAAGAGATCAGCGTAGATCCGTCGGAAGAAGCTTTCTTCCCGACCAGAAAATTCGTGCAGGGAAAAGTGGCAAGAGTTACGAGTGACAGCGCGATTGCGGCAGCAATTTTTTTCATACGAGTTATATATTGAATTTCTTAACTGAGCCGTAAAGGTAGTTTATTTTGTTTAATTTCCACAAAGGCACGAAAGGATATTTTACTTATATTTTCCGGTAATGGTTCGGTCAATTAGAAAAAAGAAACTATTTTTGTATCGTTTAAGAATCATATAAGGCTGACAAAATGAACAGATACATAAACAGATACATGAAGAAGTTCGGATCGGGAAGAACTCTGGGACTCACTTCCTGGCAGATCGTTATTCTTGTTGTGCTGATTGCGGCGCTCTTTTTTTTCAGTGACAGCAGCATCAGTAAGAGGATGAAATATGAGTCGCAAATTATCGGCCTTGAATCCCAGATCGAATTTTACCGGCGTCAGGCGGAAGCGGACGGAAAAAAACTGAGAGAACTCCGATCCAACACGGGAGACCTCGAAAAGTTTGCACGGGAAAATTACCTCATGAAGAGAAAGAATGAAGAGATATTTATTATTAAGGAACGAAAGGGTGAGAAGTAACAGAGATGTAGTGATAACCGGAAAAAACAGGATGCCTGTAAGACCCTGATCGGGTTCCGGTTGATATTTTTCAAACAAACAGCACACACACATATATATATTATGGCATATCGCACAAAAGATGTTTTGCTCAGGATCTCCGGTATTTCAATATTGTTATCGGCAGCACTGCATCTGTGTCACCCCCTCATAGCGCCCTGGATAATGGCTTTTTCCGTGGCAGTCTTTTCGGCCGTCACGCTCGCCAGTCCCTATCCGGGAAAGAGTATCCGCGGCAAGAGACTGTTCAGCTTTCAGCTGCTTTCATGCACTTTGATGATTGTGGCCACCTGGCTGATGTTCGGAGATCGCAGCGAATGGGTGCTGGCCATGATTGCAGGCGCGGTTTTTTTGCTGTATGCGGCGGTCATGATGCCTCGGGAGTTGGAAAGGGAGAAAAATAAACCGTAGCACTTCCGGTGTACTGCATGTAATATTTTACTATGGACAATGTAAACAGGAATATACTTATTATTGACGACAACCTGACGGTCTGCCTGATGCTGAAATCATGGCTGGTGAAAAAAGGTTTCGGCGCGGAAACGGCGACCGATGTGAGTGAAGCCAAACGGAAGCTGAAAGAACAGCCGTTTGATCTGGTGCTTTGTGATATAAGAATACCTGACGCCGATGACGGATTCTGCTTCCTGACCTGGGCGAAGGATTATGATTCGGACATTCTCGTGATTATGATGACCGGCTATGCTGATGTAGAGTCGGCTGTCGAGTCGATGAAATCGGGCGCGTCAGACTATATTTCCAAGCCGATAGCGCCCGAACAGCTTTTCAAAAAAATAGACGAAGCGTTTGTTCTTCACGATAATATGCTGAAGCATCGCCGCTCGTCCAATGATTTTATCCGGTTTCCGGGGAAGGAATACAGTCAGCTGTACGGGGAGCTTGACCTTACTGCGGAAAATGACATGCACCGCCTGATCGTGGGAGACAGGGGGACGGGAAAGCTGTCGGCCGTGAAGTATATTTACGAAAAGGGTATTCACCTGTCGAAGCCGCTGGTGATTTTCGATACGGAGAAATTTGCCGACAGTGCATTTTCCCGGCACCTGCAGTCCGGCGCGGTGGAGGATGAGTCGCCGCTCATGCGGAAATTTCACGAAGCGATGGGCGGACTTCTGTACATCCGGCAGTTATCCTTCCTCAATATCAGTCAGCAGAACGAGTTGCTGAATATCCTTACCAAACAGAAAAAGGATGGTACCTTCACACAAGTAATCATGAGTACGGACATGGGTAAGCAGAAGTTGCAGGAACGGCTCATACCCAAGCTCTATCACCTGATCGAGAAGAGTTGCATCATCCTGCCTTCACTGCGGGGCAGGGAGGAGACGATTATTTCTATGGCCGGTCATTTCCTCCGGTTTGCCAACTCCACACTCGACAAGCAGATAGACGCCATCGATCCCGTCATACGGAAACAGCTGGTCGATTATGACTGGCCGGGAAATATCCAGGAACTGAAGAACTGTATCATAAAGGCGGCCCTGCTCACCGAGGGTTCCTGCATCCCCGCCTCCATTGCTCCGGAACTGTTTGGCGGCGGCACGAAGGGCACTGCCCGTGCGCTTCAGTTAAACCCGATACAGGGTCTGCGCAAGGAAAATTATGAGAAGGAAAAGATCATGGAGGCGCTGGAACTGGCAAAGGGCAATAAAACGATGGCTGCTTCCATCCTGAATATCGACAGAAAAACGCTCTACAACAAGATAAAACTTTATAACGTTCTTACCACCACCCATAACAGCTGACAGACAGGACATGTTACCGTTACCGGAAAATATAAAGCGGTTTTTTTTGAAGACTGAATTTGCTGCTATTCTCAAATTGCCCGCAGTGGCAATAGTGATAATGCTGGGGCTTACGGCCCTTTATCTCATTTTTATGGTGAGCTGTTTCAGGAGAATGCGCAGCGAGGATATGTCGGAATTGCGGATTGTGAGAAATACGATTTCCACGCTTATCGGGACCGGAAGCAGACGGATTTTGCTCAGCGAGAAAGATGCGACGCAGGATTTTCTCAAGTACGAATCCATCACTCCGAAGATCAGGGAGAATCTGAATGTGTTGAAGCTGACGACTGCCGATTCTTTGCGGACAGCGAGGCTGGATACCATACAGCTGATGGTGGACAGGAAAAGGGAAAATCTGCATGAAATAGCGGTACTGCTCGACTCGATCAGCCGCGCACCGGAGATCGTCGCATGGCTCGATGGCAGCAGTACTTACCAGCTACTGTATAGCAATATCTCCAAAAGAAGTTTGAAAGAGCTTCACGACTATATATACAGACTCGCCCTCTCCCCCAATCCCGAACGCGGACTCGTGATCAGAGGCAAGTTGCTGATCGTGGACAGCGATCTCGACAGACTGATCGAGGATACCACTGTCAACAAGGCTGGCTATTCCGGGAGGCTCGACCCGGTGGAACGGCAAAAGCCGTTTCTCCAGGTTCACCTTGCCCGGTATAAGGCGCTGAAAGAGACGAACCAGGTGTTCACTTTGCACACCTTAGACCTGCTGAAAGAGATAGAGCACGAGGAGGAAATACGGATCATCGAGGAGGAACGGAAGCTTGACGAATTGCTAAACGTCATGTTCACCGTCCTTTATGCAGCATTACTTATTTTGCTGATCCTCTTCCTGGTTCACCGCTACAGGAGTAAGCGGATTCAGCGCAGCATACGGCAGCTGGAGGCGTCGAACAGGCGCACCTCAGACCTGCTGGCCTTGCGCGAGAAGCTGATTTATACCATATCGCACGACATCAGGGCGTCGGTAAGTTCAATCCTCGGATTCATAGAGATGCTGGATGTCAACGGGGACGCGGAAATCGAAGAGGATATCAATGACATAAAAATTACGTGTGAGTACATCCTGGAACTCGTCTCGGCGCTGCTGGACTATCGCAAGCTGGAAAGGGGGAACTGGCACCCGAAGGAATCGAACTTTGACCTACATTCCCTCGTCGGCAGTACGGCTTCGGGATTCGAGCCGCCGGCCGCAAGGAAGGGACTGGAGTATGTGCTCGCGAATGATCTGCCGGAACGGCTGACCGTGTATGGAGACCCGTATATGCTGCGCCGGATCATGAGCAACATCATCTCCAACGCCGTAAAATATACCTGCGAGGGCAGCGTCCGGGTCAGAGCGCGGCTGGATGCGGGCGATCGCCCGGGGCGGCTGATATTTTCCGTAACCGATACGGGAGTGGGGATCGATGATGCCGACCGGCAGTTTATCTTTCAGGAATTCAGGCAGCTCGACACTCCCGCCGAAGAGGAGGGATGCGGTCTGGGGCTGGCCATTACCAGCGGATTTGTAGAGGTGCTGGGCGGTATCATCCACCTCAATTCCCGGAAGGGGGAGGGATCGGAATTTATCGTGGAGATCCCCCTGAAGGAGCCTGTGGAGCGGGTGATGGACGCGACGGACGGCGGCGCTGCGCAGCGCAACCTCGAAGGTATATCCGTGCTTCTCGTGGATGATGACGCCGTTCAGCTGAAGATGACTTCCGAAATGCTTGCAAGGATGAGCGTAAGGAGCGTGACGGAAGAGAATCCCGACAGAGTGCCGGTACACCTCCGGTCAGAGCGGTTCGACATGCTGCTCATAGACATCCGGATGCCCGGAACGAACGGCATGACGCTGGTCGAAAAGATACGTCGCCCGGGAAACGGCTGGGCGGAGAAGATCCCCGTCATAGGCCTGTCGGCCGGATCGGACATACCCGAAGAGGAACTGAAGGCGGCCGGATTCACCGATTTCCTCACCAAGCCGTTCACGTCCGGCAGGCTGCGTGAGGTGATCGGGAAGTATGTACGCGGCGTGAGTCTTGCCGAAGAGACTTTCGCGACGAACGATAATCGGACTTCCGAAGGAAAGGGTGTCCGCGCCCTGATTGAGGTTATGGACGGTGACAGGCAGCTTTCCGTAATCTTGCTGAAGTCGTATATCGACGGGACGGGAAAAAGCCGCGACCAACTGGAAAAGGCCTTTCGGAGGAAAGACAGAAGGACGGCCCGGAGAGTCGCCCACAGGATACTGCCCCTCTACCGGCTGATGGGCGACAGGTCGCTGACAGACCTTATGGAAAGACTGGAGAAGAGCAAAACTCTGTCGGCCGGCGAAAAGCTTTTGATGCTGGACAGGCTTGATGACTACCTGGAAGAGGCTGAAATCCTCAAAAAGGAGATCTGCGAAAATTGACGGATGAGACGCGACTCGAATACCGAAAAATACAAACGCTACCTTCTGCTGGAAAAGGGCCTTTCGGCCAATACCATCGACGCATACATGACCGACCTGCAAAAGCTGCTCGACTTCATGCAGGCCGGAGACCTCACCGAAGAATCGGTACAGGCGGAGGATCTGGAAGAATTTCTTGCCGGACTCTATGACAGAGATATTTCTCCGCGCTCCATTACCCGAATCGTTTCAGGCACGAGATCCTATTTCCGCTTTCTCCTGCTGAACAAAATTCGCCCCGACAACCCCGTCGAACTGCTGGAAGCGCCCAGGATCGGCTTAAAGCTTCCGGTCGTTCTGTCCGTAGAAGAGATCGACTCGCTGCTGTCCGTCATAGACCTGTCCACGGCCGAAGGCGTCCGCAACTGTGCCATCATCGAGACGCTCTACAGTTGCGGACTTCGCATATCCGAACTGACCGGTCTGCGCTTCACCTGTCTCTTTTTCGGCGAAGGCTTCATCCGGGTGGAGGGGAAGGGGGGAAAACAGCGGCTGGTACCCATTTCAGACATCGCCATACAAAGGATCAAAGACTGGATGTATTATCGGAATCAGCTCTCCATTAAAAAGGGAAGTGAAGACATCGTCTTTGTCAGTTCGCGCGGCACAGCCATATCCCGCATCACCGTCTTCCACTACATCAGGCGGTATGCCGCTGAAGCGGGGCTGCAAAAGACGATCAGTCCGCACGTATTTCGACATTCGTTTGCCACGCACCTGCTCGAAAGAGGGGCGAATATACGGGTAATTCAGGAGATGCTGGGGCACGAAAAGATTACTACAACAGAGATTTATACGCATATCGACCGCCACTTCCTGCGTCAGGAAATCATCGAACACCATCCGAGAAACAGGAGGAAACGGTGATTCAATGTGATGATGCTTCATTAATGGAAAGTGGAAAATTGAAAATGTTTTTTAAATGGAGAAAATTAGCTCGGGGAGCGCCGGAGCGGCAAGGGGCGGGAGCACCCGCCCCGACGAGCGATTTCTTTATATATATAATGTGCAGGGCAAGGCCATGCCTTGCCCTGTTCTCTTTTTCGTTCGTCGGGGCGGGTGCTCCCG
>JAIRSV010000153.1 GCA_031255275.1 Proteiniphilum sp. | reverse complement strand
CGTTCGAGTTGTTCAGAAGAGAGAACCGGTTTGTCGAATTCTATGGCGAAATAATAAGTGCGTTCCACCCATTCGGTGCGGCGGGTGTAGCCGGTGATGAGGCGGTCGCTTTCGACGGTGACTTCGTTGTCTAAGACATGGGTATAGAGCCTATCCTGCAACCATACCATTCCGCTTTGGAAGTCGGCCAGCAGGTTCGCCGGCTTTCCTTCCGCGAAGGTGTAGCGGTGAAAGGCCACATGCGGAGCGGTGGTAATCTCCACGTTCACTTCGTTGTCGGCCAGTTCCACGGCGTAGTAGCCGGGGGAGGCCTTTTCGGTGGCCTTGTCGAAACCGCTGCTCAGGTCGTCGCGCTTTTCGCCGGAGAAGGGTTGTACCAGCAGGTCGCCCAGGTCTACGCACCCCGTTCCGTTCAGTCTGTTCTGCGAGAAGCCGTTGATGCGCTGATCGTCGTAGAAATAGCCGGAACAGTATTCCCAGGTGAAATTACCTGTTTCCGGCCCCGGCTGCATCATCCCTAACGGGTAGGTGGCGCCGGGGAATGTGTGTCCCGTGAAGGCCGTACCGATAAAGGGATTTACGTATCGGGTGAAATCTTTTTCGCCGTCACCTTGCTGCTGCAGGGTACAGGATATGACCGGAAGGGCGAGTATGGCAAATAAAACCGGTTTTGCCTGCCGTAGAATGTTTGTCAGATGTTTTTTCGCTGTTTGCATAATATTCATATTGTTAGTTGTTCAATAATTTTTATTCGGTTGTTATTCGTTCGCTGCGCATGTAGCATTGGCACATTATTACATTGGCACATTATTACATTGGCTCGTTGGCACATTATCACATTGAAACTTATTTGTCTACCCGTTTGGATTCCCGGATGAAGTAGGCTATCAGCGCCAGAAAAGCTATCAGCGCCGTGATCTGCGCACCCGTACCGTGAGGATCCTTCCACAGGTTGAAGTTAAGGGCATTGCCATCCCCGGTTATGAATATGATCAGGGCGCCTAATACGCCGAAAAGCGCCGCGCCGGCTATGAATCCGGATGAGATGAGAATGGCTCTCTGGTGACGGGCGCCGGTCAACTGCCTGTCGGCACCCTTCCGGTTGATCCGGTGGTTGAGCAGTCCGCCGACGACAAGGGGCGTGTTCAACTGGAGCGGAATGAACATGCCGAGCGCGAATGCCAGGGGAGATATGCCGAGCCAGTTCACGAGAACGGCTATAACCGCGCCGACGCCCAGCAGCATCCAGCTGACGCCGCTTCCGGCCATCAGGGGTTCGATAATGGCTGCCATTGCGTTGGCCTGCGGTGCGACCATCGGGTCAGGATGTTCGGGAGTGGCCACAAAGCCGTAGGCTTCGTTGAGGATAAAGATTACCGCGCCTACGGTGGCTGCCGAAACCAGTGTTCCGAGGAATTTGTAGGATTCCTGTCTTGCGGGAGTGGTACCGATCCAGTAACCGATCTTCAGGTCGGTGACAAAACCGCCGGCCATGGATAGCGCGGTGCAGACGATACCTCCGATGATCAGTCCGCTCACCATCCCCTGCCAGCCTTCAAGACCTGCGGCGACGAGGATTACCGATGACAGGATCAGCGTCATCAGCGTCATGCCCGACACGGGATTGGTGCCGACAATGGCGATGGCGTTGGCGGCTACGGTGGTGAAGAGGAATGATATTACGGTGATGGTGAGCAGGGCTATAATGGCTTGTATGAGCGTGACCTTCACGCCGACGATCAGGAAGAGGAAGACGGCGATGAGCGAGAGGAAAAGGAAGAGCATTACGAATGACATTTTCAGGTCACGGTTCGTGCGTTTTGTGTCGGTCCGTACGGCGCCGGGGGCTGTTTTTTTTCCGACGGCCAGCCTGAAGGCGCTGCCGATTACGCCGGAGGATTTGATGATTCCGATGATTCCCGCCATTGCAATGGCGCCGATTCCTATCGGGCGTACGTATTCTGCAAAGAGCGCTTCTGCCGACATCGCGGCGAACGGATTGACGCCGCCGCCTGCGGCGGCGGCCAGTGTACCGATTTCATTCACCAGCGGGATCAGCACGAGCCACGAGAGCAGTGAGCCGACTGTGATGATGAGGGCATAGCGCAGTCCCACGAGATAGCCGAAGCTGAAGATCAGGGCGCTTACGTTGAATTTGAGTACCATTTTGAAGCGTTCGGCTATCATAGCGCCGGCGGGGATGATACGGGTGGTGATCTCTTCGCTCCAGAGGCGGAAGGAGGAGAAACAGAAGTCGAAGAGGCCGCCGATGAGACCGCTGGTGACTAAGAGTCTGGCTTTGTTTCCGCCCTTTTCGCCGGTCATGAGGATTTCGGTCGTGGCCGTAGCTTCGGGAAAGGGTAACTTTCCGTGCATATCCTTCACGAAGTATTTGCGGAAGGGGATGAGGAAGAGGATTCCCAGAAATCCGCCCAGCAGTGAGGAGAAGAATATCTGCCAGAAGTTGACCTGGATTTCGGGGTACCGGGCCTGTAGAATGTAAAGGCCGGGGATGGTGAAGACCGCTCCGGCGACGATCACGCCCGACGAGGCGCCGATGGACTGGATGATGACATTCTGCCCCAGGGCGTTCTTTCTGCGAAGGGCGGCGGATGCGCCCACGGCGATGATGGAGATGGGGATGGCGGCTTCGAAAACCTGACCGATCTTTAAACCCGAATAGGCGGCGGCGGCCGAAAAGACGATCGCCATCAGCAGTCCCATTCCTACCGACCAGGAGGTTACCTCCGTTGCCGGCCTGCCGGGCGGAAGTACGGGTTTGTATTCCTCCCCCGGTTTCAGTTCCCGATATGCGTTTTCGGGCAGTTCTGTAATTTTCTTTTCTTCTGATTTCATATAACTTATTGCATTAATGTGCCGGTGGATTGTGTGCCGGTATGGACAGTGTGATGATGTGAAGCGGTGTGTGAACCGGAAGATGTTTTGCACTTTTGCCTTTTCAACTTTCAACTTTCAATTTTCAACTTTCCGCTAAAGAAGCTTTTCACTTTCCATGAGGCTTCCGGAATTTTTTGCCGAAAATACAAAAAAATCGGAGAAAGGAGTTCCTATTTTCGTAACTTTGTCGAAATCGAAACACAATCGTGAGTGGATAAGAGTGTGTATGTGTAATGAATTATATTTGTATCTCTAAAACTTAATAAGACAAAAAACTATGAGAAGATTTCTTTTTACTGCCGTGGCGGCGATATGGATTGCGACCGCATGGGCACAGCGCTTTACGCTGGATGATTTGTTGAATGGCGAGTTTTCGCCGCGCGGTACGGGGACGATGGTCTCGTCGGAAGACGGCCTCTCCTTCTATCAGGCCGATCCGCAGCAGACAGCCGTCATCAAATATTCTTACGCCACGGGCGAGGCCGTGGATACCCTGTTTGACGCACGAAAGGCCAGGAACTGCACCTTCAGCAGCTTCCAGGACTTCATGGTGAGTCCCGACGAAAACAGGGTACTGCTCTGCCGGGAGAGGGAACAGGTGTACCGTCATTCGTTCCGCGCCGACTATTATTACTGCGACGTGCGGCGCAATATGGTGAGGAGGCTCTCGGAACAGCCCTCGAAGCAGATGATCCCGACCTTTTCTCCCGACGGAAGGATGGTGGCTTATGTGATGGACAACGACATCTGGCTGACCAAGTTTGACTTTGATACGGAGTCGCGGGTGACGAAGGACGGGGAGATGAACAGGCTGATCAACGGGGCGACCGACTGGGTGTATGAGGAGGAGTTCGGCGTGACGCGGCTGCTGGAATTTTCTCCCGATAACCGGCTGCTGGCCTTTGTATGCAGCGACGAGTCGGCAGTGAAGGAGTTCTCCTTCCAGACTTTTGACAGGCAACTGTATCCCGGTTTTCATCGCTTCAAATATCCCAAGGCGGGAGAGGCCAATTCAGCGGTGGAGTGCCGGGTGTTCGACATTGAGGCGCGCACCGTGCGTACGCTGCAGGTGCCGCTGGAGGCCGGGGACTATATCCCGCGCATCAAGTTTACGCACGATCCCGATCAGCTGGCCGTGATGACGCTGAACAGAGATCAGAACCGGTTCGACATGTACTTTGCGAGTCCCCGTACCACGGTGTCCCGCCTGGTGCTGAGGGAGGAGAGCAGGTATTATGTAGATTCGGAATGGCTCCACTCGATCCGTTTTCTGAAGGATCGCTTTGTCTGCGTGTCCGAAAAGGACGGCTACAGTCACATCTATGTCTACGGCCTTTCGGGGACGCTGCAGAGGCAGCTCACCTCCGGGAACTGTGACGTGACGGCCCTCCTGGCGGTGGACGAACAGACGGAAACGGTCTTTTATGAGGTGGCCGACGAATCGCCTCTGAGACGCAATATATATAAGGTGAACCTCAACAGGGGGACGCCGCAGAAGCTGTCGCAGAAGTCGGGATATAACAGTGCCACCTTCGGCCGTCAGGGGAAGTTCTTCGTGAACCGCTGGTCAGACGCCGACACGCCTGCGGTGATCACGCTGCATGACGGCGGCGGGAAGCTGCTGAGGGTGCTGGAAGATAATCAGGACATCGGCATGAAGGTCGCTTCCGCGCACTTCCCCCGGAGGGAGTATATCACCGTGACGGCTGCCGACGGCGTCACCCGCCTGAACGGGTGGATACTGAAGCCGTATGACTTTGATCCGACCCGGAGGTATCCGGTGGTGATGATACAGTATGGCGGACCCAATTCGCAGCAGGTGCTGGATCGCTACGGGGCAGACTGGTATTACGCGCTGTTGAATGAAGGTTTCGCGGTAGCCTGCGTGGATGGTCGGGGTACCGGTGCGCGGGGAGAAGAGTTTCGCAAGAGCGGTTATATGAATCTGGGCATCATGGAGTCAGACGATCAGATTGCAGCAGCTCGTCACCTCGCCTCGCTGCCCTACATTGACGGGAATGCCATCGGTATATGGGGATGGAGTTACGGGGGATATAACGTGCTGATGAGCATGAGTCGCGGAAACGGGATCTTCAGAGCAGGCGTGGCCATTGCGCCTGTGACGGACTGGCGTTTTTATGATACGGTCTATTCTGAACGGTTTATGCGCACCCCTCAGCAGAACGGCGGGGGATATGAAAGAGCTTCAGCCATTGCGCTCGCCGGCCGGCTGGAAGGCAATCTGCTGCTGGTGCACGGCATGGCTGACGATAATGTACATTTTCAACACTCCGTAGAGTATACTCGGGCGTTGATTGAGGCCGGGAAGCATTTCGACATGTTTTTCTTCCCCGACAGAGACCACTTCATCAGGGGAGGGAATGCCCGGAAGTACCTTTACGGGAAGGTGATCGATCACTTCAAGCGAAACCTGAAGCCGGCGTGACGCCCGCCTTCGTCTGTGATGATATGAAGTGAAGATGTGATGTGAAGAAAACCAGCTCGGGGAACGCCGGAGCGGCAAGGGGCGGGAGCACCCGCCCCGACGAGCGATAAAAAGAACAGGGCAAGGCTATGCCTTGCCCTGCACATTATATATATACATAACCAATGCACCAAAAACAACCAGCTCGGGGAGCGCCGGAGCGGCAAGGGGCGGGAGCACCCGCCCCGACGAGCGAAAAAAAGAACAGGGCAAGGCTATGCCTTGCCCTGCACATTATATATATACATAACCAATGCACCAAAAACAACCAGCTCGGGGAACGCCGGAGCGGCAAGGGGCGGGAGCACCCGCCCCGACGAGCGATAAAGAAAACAGGGCAAGGCTATGCCTTGCCCTGTACATTATATATATATGGCCGTCGCGTAGCGACGGTATAATCATGTAAATCATGTAAATCAGAAGAATCACAGTTCAGACAATTAACAAAGAAATCGCTTAATAAAGAAATCGTTCGTCGGGGCGG
>JAIRSV010000105.1 GCA_031255275.1 Proteiniphilum sp. | reverse complement strand
AACCAGCTCGGGGAGCGCCGGAGCGGCAAGGGGCGGGAGCACCCGCCCCGACGAGCGATTTCGGAGCGCGATAGCGCGTAGTTACATTGCCACATTGTTTGAGATTCCTCCGTTTCGCTGACGCTCCAGTCGGAATGACGGCACTGCCATCACATCATCACATTGACACATTAATTTTTTTCGTTCGTCGGGGCGGGTGCTCCCGCCCCTTGCCACTCGGGCGCTCCCCGAGCTGGTTTTCTCCAACATTTTCAACTTTCAACTGTCAATTGTCCACTAATGAAGCTCTTCATTCCATATTCGCGAAGCGGTAATTACCGGATCCCAGTTCAAATTCGATCCGGGTCTCCGTTTCCGTGACGCTCTTGACGCCTTCGCCGGACGGAATGGCGACGTTCAGCGATTTCGGCAGCCTGACGATGGCGGAACTGTTGCCGGGAATGGTGATGTCCCAGCGGAATGTTCCGTTTTCTTTCGTCCATTCGCTCCGTATTTCGCCGCAAACCGACCGGTAGGAGGCTTTTACGCGGGAGAGTCCTTCCGGAAATTTCGGCTCCATCAGCAGTCTCCTGTATGCCGTGCTTTCGGGATGATTCTTAATACCTGCCAGGTCTTCGTAAAACCAGACAAGAAGATCGCCCAGCAGCATTACGTGATTGCCCGAATTCATTGCGGGATCGGCCGTGTCGCCGTTCCAGAGTTCCCAGATGGTGGTTGCACCCTTCTCAATCATGTATCCCCAGCTCGGATAGGTGCGGTTGGTGGCGATCCGGTAGGCCAGATCTACGTTTCCCTGTTCGGTCAACCCCCGCATGAGGTGCTGTATTCCCAGCACTCCCGTGCTCACGTGGCCGTTGAAGTCCACCTCGGTTTTCCGCACGATGTTGTCGAATACCCGTTGCCTGTATTCTTCGGGAACCAGCCCCAGGCGAAGCGAAAGAATGTTGGCGGTGACGGTGTTGTTGTCATACATGGCCGATTCCGCATCAAAAAAGCGGGCGTTATACGCCTCTCTGATTTTTGCGGCCAGTGTTTCGTAACCGGCAATATCATCCTCGTTTCCGGTGAGCGCGGCAAATTCGCACATTATCTTCAGCAGACTGTAATACATGGTGGTGCTGAGCACCGCGCCTGCGGTTCTGCGCGACGGATCCTGCGAGTGGATCAGTTCCTGCGATTCGGGCGGCATGCACCAGTCGCCATAGGTGTCGAGGGTGATGATGTAATCCTGCATCGATACCTGCTGAATGCGTTCGAGGTAGCGTTTCATGGAGGGATAGTGTTTCCGTATGGGGTCGGTATCGCCATACTGCTGCCAGAGCATCCTGGCGGCATAGAAGTAGGCGGCGGGCCAGGTGACGTCGTCGTTATAGATCGTCCAGTACCTCGGCGAAACTGCGGAAATACTCCCTTCGGGGCTTTGCGAGTCTTCGATGTCCTGCAGCCATTTGGCGTAGAGCAGGGCGTTGTCGAACAGAAACGCTTCGCCGAAACATCCGGTCACCCGGTCGCCCAGCCAGCCCTGCCGTTCGTCGCGCTGCGGACAGTCGGTGGGCATTCCCCTGTAATTTCCGCGGATACCGCGGCAGGCGTTCCCGAATATCTGATTGAGGGTTTCGTCGGAGGTTTCGAACTGTCCGGCCGTCTCCATTTTGTCGTAGATGACTTTGCCGGTGAAGTCCGACAGTTTCGGCCGGTAATCTTCCGCCATCCCCGCCATCTCTACGAAGCGGAAGCCGTGAAAGACGAATGAGGGTTCCCAGCTGAAAAAGCCGTCTTTCGCAGGCGTATAGATGTCGGTCGCCTTTGCGCCGCGGAGGTTTGCCGTGTAGAGCGAACCGTCGGGGTTGAGCGTTTCGGCGAACCGGAAGACGACGGGCTGATCTTTTGCGCCCTTCATCCGGTTGACCGTTAACCATCCCACCATGTTCTGCCCCATGTCGAGGATGAATTTCCCGTCGGGACGCTCCGTGACGGCGACCGGCGTCAGTTTGTCCTGCACGCGGATGTTCGGGTTGGGCTGCGCGGTGAGCGTGCCGCCGGGGGCGGTCATAATATCGGCCTGTTTCCAGTCGGCGTCGCTGTAGGCGGTCACGTTCCAGTTGGGAAGTTCGAGGCGGGCGTCGTATTCTTCCCCGTCAAATTCGTTGTTGGCGATGACCGGTCCCCGGGAGGTGACTTTCCACGATTCGTCGCTCACAATCACGCCGGTGGAGCCGTCACCGTATTCGATTTCCAGTTGCGCCAGCAGGCGGGGCAGGCCGAACATCTGGGTCCAGGATTCCCGCATACCGAAATAGCGGCCGTTGCCCAGCTTTACGCCCAGCATATTGTCGCTTTTCCGGATCAGGGGCGTAACGTCATATACATTATAATATACCTTGTCGGGATACCACGAGACCGTGGGGGCGAGGAGGTCGTCCGAGACGCGTTTCCCGTTGATGAAAGCTTCGTATGCGCCGAGACCGGAGATGTAGAGCACGGCGCGCTTTACGTCGCCCTGCTTGCCGTCGAACGGCTTTCGCAGGTAACGGGCTGCCAGACGGGTGCCCCCTTTGTCCGTCTCGCCGGGGTTGGAGAGGGCATTTTCGCCGATCCATTTGGCTTGCCAGTCAGAATCTTCCTGTAAGGTCATCGACCAGTGGCCGGTTTTGCTCCAGGCCGTTTCACCCTGATTGGTGCGTGCTTTCACCCGCCAGTAATACACTTCCTTTGCGGTAAGCGCCTCGCCGGTATAGGGAATAAGAATCGATTCGCCGGTTATAACGATTCCCGAATCCCATAAGAGGTTTTCTTCCCTTTTCAAATCCCGCTCCGATCCGGCTACCTGAATGCGACAGGATTCCTGCCACAGATCGGGTCGACCGGAGGAGATCTGCCACGAGAACCGTGGCGCTGATGTTGCCAAACCCTGTGGGTTTTCCTGCATTTCCACTTTCAGGGAATCCACTTTGAGGGTCGTTCCCTGACATCCGGCCGTGAGTATGGCCAGGACAATTCCAATTAAAAAACAGAGGTGTTTCATACGATTTTATTTAGAAAAATATGAGTAGTATTTGGTGAAGGGTACAGGGCCGTTTCGTTTGCAGTCGGTTTTCAGGCCGGCGGGCAAACATGATGATTCCCCCCTCAGGCAATGGCTGCACGGAAAGAGAACGGGAAGAATAACGGATTTATACATTTTAATATTGTTCTGATAATGATTTTCCTTCAATTATGGCACGAAAAATTCTGCCTCTTTACCGTGCAAAAATAGGGTATTATTTTCATTTGACAAATGATGATAAATGATATAAAGACTGTGATATTTGATATTGTTCGTGCTGC
>JAIRSV010000131.1 GCA_031255275.1 Proteiniphilum sp. | reverse complement strand
CCGCCCCTTGCCACTCGGGCGCTCCCCGAGCTGGTTATTTTTGGCGCATTGGTTATGTAAATCATGTAAATCACGTAAATCAGAAGAATCACAGTGCAGACAATTAATAAAGAAATCGTTCGTCGGGGCGGGTGCTCCCGCCCCTTGCCACTCGGGCGCTCCCCGAGCTGGTTGTTTTTGGCGCATTGGTTATGTAAATCATGTAAATCATGTAAATCATGTAAATCATGTAAATCATGTAAATCATGTAAATCATGTAAATCATGTAAATCATGTAAATCACGTAAATCAGAAGAATCACAGTGCAGACAATTAACAAAGAAATCGCTCGTCGGGGCGGGTGCTCCCGCCCCTTGCCGCTCCGGCGTTCCCCGAGCTGGTTTTTTCCGCTTCTCGACTTTTCAACTTTCCACTTTCAATTAATGAAGAGGGGCGCCCACGAGGAGCACCCCTGCTTCAGACCGTCTGACGTCTGACGTCTAACTAACTTTCCGATTCCGATTCCGATTCCGGTTTCCGGCCGACGGCGCACTTACCGGGGACAAAGGCTGGATACCAGATTCCTGTCTCCATAAGCATTATCCACACGGGCGACATTCACCCAGAACTTGTTTTCAGCCACGAACGGCAGCGGATAGGCGGCCTTGCTCCGCGGATAAGCATGATTCCAGTCATCGGCCGTCACCTCATATTCGGGATGCGGCGCATTCACCAGCACATTATCTTCTGCCGTATATTCGCCCCGCGACACCTCGATGATCTCTTCGTGAATCCGACTCATCACTTCCACAAAGCGATCCAGTTCGGCCAGACTTTCGCTTTCCGAAGGTTCCACCATCAGCGTGCCGTGCACGGGAAAGGAGAGCGTGGGCGCGTGATAGCCATAGTCAATCAGACGCTTGGCAATGTCGGTCTCGGTAATCCCCGACGCCTCTTTCAGACCCCGACATTCGAGGATAAGCTCGTGTCCCACCCGGCCTCCGGCGCCGCGATAGACTATGCCGTAGGAATCCTTCAGCTTTTCCGCCAGATAGTTCGCGCTGAGGATGGCCGCTTCCGTAGCCTCCTTCAGCCCCTCGGCGCCCATCATGCGGATATAGGCATAGGTTATTTCCGCCACGCCCGCACTGCCGTAAAGCGCGGCCGAAACCGCATTGCCGCCTGCCGGCCGAGCCGACGGATCTGTGGGAAGGAACGGGACGAGGTGTTCTGCCACGCAGATGGGGCCTATGCCCGGCCCTCCGCCTCCGTGCGGAATGGCGAACGTCTTGTGCAGGTTGAGGTGACAGACGTCGGCTCCGATGACGCCCGGACTGGTCAGTCCCACCTGCGCGTTCATGTTAGCCCCGTCCATATACACCTGTCCGCCCGCCTCGTGGATCAGGCGGCACATCTCCCGGATCTCCGTCTCGAAGATCCCGTGCGTGGAGGGGTAGGTGATCATGTAGGCAGCCAGTTCGTCCGCATACTGCTCCACCCTGGCACGCAGGTCGTTCATGTCCACATTCCCGTTCGCGTCGCTGGCAACCGTTACCGGCCTGAAGCCGGCCTGTACCGCGCTGGCGGGATTGGTGCCGTGTGCCGACGCCGGGATAAGTACCACTTTGCGGTGACCCTCGCCGTTACTTTCGAGGTAGCTTGCAATGGTGATCAGTCCGGCATACTCGCCTGCTGCCCCGGAGTTGGGCTGAAGGCTGGTGGCGGCAAATCCCGTAATCACGGCCAGCATCCCTTCCAGTTCGCTGATCATCTGTGCATATCCCGCCACCTGTTCGCGGGGGGCAAGGGGATGAATGTTCCGGAAGCCGGCCAGCCCCAGCGGAAGGAGTTCTGACGCTGCATTCAGCTTCATCGTGCAGGAGCCGAGCGGGATCATGGAATGTGCCAGCGAAATATCTTTCCGTTCGAGCCGCTTGATGTATCGCATCAGTTCGGTCTCCGTATGATAGCTGTTGAAGACGGGGTGGGTGAGAAATTCCGATTTCCGGAGCTGAGACTCTTTCAGCGGACTCTTTCCCGACAGCTCGCCGGATGGATATGCCTTCGAATTGCCCGCAGTCATGGCGAACGCAGACAGCAGTTCGTGCATGTGGTGTGCGCCGGTCGTCTCGTCGAAGCTGATACCCACTTCGCCGTCGTCGAAATAGCGCAGGTTGATGCCCCGTATTTCGGTATTCTCGCGGATGTCCTGCACGGAGATGTCGGCAGGCAGTTTGATCTTCAGCGTATCGAAGTAGCTGCCGTTCAGCTGCCGGTATCCCATCTCCTTCAGCTTCCCGCTCACGTGGCAGGCGATGGAGTGAATGCGGCGGGCAATGCACTTCAGCCCTTCCGGGCCGTGATACACGGCATAGAAGGCGGCCATTGTAGCCAGCAGCGCCTGCGCCGTGCAGATGTTGGAGGTAGCCTTTTCGCGTTTGATATGCTGTTCCCGCGTCTGCAGCGCCATACGCAGCGCTTCCCGGCCGTAGGCGTCCTTCGATATGCCGATAATGCGTCCCGGCACGGATCGCCTGTACTCGTCTCTGGTGGCAAAGAAGGCTGCCGAAGGGCCTCCGAAGAACATGGGGATACCGAAGCGCTGAGCGCTCCCGAAGGCTATGTCGGCGTCCCACTCTCCCGGCGGAACGAGTATCGTGAGCGCCAGCAGATCGGTCGCCACGGCTACCTTGCAGTCCGCCCTGTGCGCCCGTTCCGTGAAGTCGCGATAATCTTCCGCGCTCCCGTCACCATTGGGGTACTGAACGATGGCGCCGAAGAACGTTCCGTCAAGGGCGACGGTGCTGTAATCTCCCACAACGATTTCGATCCCTGCGTGATACATTCTCGTCCTGAGCACGGCCAGCGTCTGGGGAAAGATATTTCCGTCCACGAAGAGGGTTTTCACCCCGTTCCTCACCTGCTCGCGGCTGCGCAGTCCGTACATCATGGAGGCCGCTTCGGCTGCGGCGGTAGCTTCGTCCAGCAGCGAACAGTTGGCCAGCGGCAGCGCGGTGAGTTCGCTCACTACCGTCTGGAAGTTGAGCAGCGCTTCCAGGCGTCCCTGCGAAATCTCGGCCTGATAGGGTGTGTAGGATGTATACCATACGGGATTTTCGAAGACGTTCCGGTAAATCACCGCCGGAGTGACGGTGTCATACCAGCCTGTGCCGATATGGGAGGTATGGATGCTGTTGAGGGATGCGATGTGCGCGATCTCTTCGGCGTACTCGTGCTCCGACAGCGCTTTGGGTAACGACAGGGGTTCCTTCAGGCGGATGTCGGAAGGAATTGTCCGGTTGATCAGTTCGTCCACCGACGACAGGTCGATGGCTTCGAGCATTTTCTGCTTATCGGCTTCCGTAATGCCGATGTGTCTGTTTTTAAATTGTTCGGGTTTTATCATAATGTAATTAAACTGTTATTGTTTATCATTTCCGCACCTCCTCCGGCATGGCAGAGGGATGACTCCGGATGCCGGACGGAGGGGCTGCTGCACAGTTCCTGTGCAGGTTTATCTTCCGACAAAGGGGTTGTTCCTTTTCTCGAACCCGACTGTTGTTGCGGGGCCGTGTCCGGGATAGACCACCGTAGCGTCGGGCAGGGTAAATATTTTGGATTTCAAGCTGTCTGTCAGGTCGCCGAAACTTCCGCCGGGCAGATCCGTTCGTCCCACTCCGCTGCGGAAAAGCAGGTCGCCGGAGAATAGGCAGCCTTCGGCTTCGTTATAATATATCACGCTGCCGGGGGAGTGTCCCGGGGTATGGAGTACCTTTATCGACTGGTTTCCGAAAGTGACCGTATCTCCGTCGCTCAGGCGGCCGCTGATTTCAGGCGTATGACCGGCTTCTCCTCCGTCCGGCAGCCCGAAGAAGGCTTGCATCTGTCCGGCCATGCTGTCCAGCAGGAAGAGGTCGTCCGGGTGACACCACGCCGGAGCGCCGAAGCGCGAGACGAGCAGGTTGACGCCCGGGACGTGGTCAAAGTGCAGGTGCGTGAGCAGGAGGTGTCTTACCTTGAAGCCGCTGTCTTGAAGATAGCTGAGCAACTGTTCCCTTTCGCCGGCGTACAGGGAGGCGGGATCGATCACGATGCACTCTCCGGTTTCGTCCGACAGCACATACGTGTTTACTTCCAGCGGGTTGAACGCAAATATTTTTATATTCATTCTTCTGTTTCTATTCTTTATATTATTGTGTCCCGACGTTCGGGGTCAAAATCATTCTCGTCAGCTTAGCGGCACGTATATCAGCTTCTTTGTCCGGAAAAACGGGTGGGGAAAGTAGTCTTGAAGAGATACCGTTTCCGCCGTCTGCCGGAAGGGGTGCAGTTCCGCCGAAAGATCTCCTCCCTTCAGACAGATAACGCCGTTGGGCAGTGCATTTCTCTGTTCGCGGGTAATGTTTTTGCGCGTGACTCTTACGAGTTCAGGCAGCGGCATCACTGCCCGGCTCACTATAAAGTGGAATTTTCTCTTTTCGTCCTCCACGCGGGCGTGCACCGTTTCCACGTTCTTCAGTCCCGTCGCCTCCGAAATCTCTTTCGCTACCCGTATCTTCTTGCCGGTACTGTCGAGCAGCACAAACTGCACGTCGGGGAAGAATATGGCCAGAGGTATGCCAGGGAAACCGCCTCCGGTTCCTGCGTCCAGGATGAGGGATCCGGGCGTGAAGCGTATGTACCGCGCTATGGCCAGCGAGTGCAGGATGTGGTGCGGATAGAGGTTTTGAATATCCTTTCGGGAAATTACGTTGATTTTGGCGTTCCATTCGGCGTAGAGGCCGGACAGCGCTTCGAACTGCTGTCTTTGTTCCGCGGTGAGCGACGGGAAACAGGTTTCGAGACTCTTCACTGCAAACCGGCTATTTGAGAGGCAACACTGTTTTGCTTCAGCAGAGAGCGGATCAATTCGTAGGGGATAAAGACCTGGGGGGCGTCCAGCTGGTAGGCTGAATATTCACCCTTGTTATAGATATAGATAATGCCTTCTCCGTTCAGCAGGAAATTGCTGTTGGGTATGATCTCCCGCACTCCGAAAAAGCCGAGGTCTTCCAGCTCTTCCACGCTCTTTACCCTGGCCTGATCCAGCAGCGAGGCTATGATGAGGCGCTGAAGGGCGGTGTCATATCCGGCGTCGAACAGGTCACTCTCCATCACCTGCCTGCCTGTCTGCAGGTTCAGTACATAGTTGTGAAACGAGTCATACGAGGCTGCTCCGCCTTTGTTGTTGGACTGCTTTACCTGAAACGAAAGAATTCCGTGCCGGTTATACACGATGGAGACGGACAGGTCTTCGTAATACGAATAAAAGGAACTTTCGCCGTGATGGTGCCCGGTGTGATCGGCATCCGGGTCTTCTGTTTCGTCGTCCCGGTACGTTTTGGCGTCGGCGGTATAGTTTTCGATGTAATTCCGCACATAGGCATCCGCGGCTTCCGGAGGGGTCAGAGTGTCATACGGCGCTCCGAATGTATTCCGGATAAAGAATTGCTGCAGCATGTCCGGAACGGCTTTGCCGTTGCCCACGGGGTAGATGAATTTTACCTTTATGTTGCAGCAGGGCTTTGCCGTATCCCCGTCGAGGTGGTGACGGGCTGTCAGGCTGACCGTGTCGAACCTGACGCTGTTTTCTGCGTTGGATGTGCCGAGCCTGCCCTGCCGGCTGCAGGTGATAACGAACAGTAATATAACCGGGGATAGCATGAGAACCGATTTTCTGTGATACGCCTCCATAAGAAAGAAAAATTTTAAAATGACAGGGCAAAATTACACTTTTTATCGGGAATAACAGCTTCGGAGGGTTTTACTTTAACATTAAGATAAATAATTTATTGATGATCTGTCCTGTGTGTTTCCCGAACGGAAATGAATGATCCATTTCCCGGAATGAGCGCTCCGGGCGCCGGTCGGGGTAATGAAAAAAATGAGGATACAGCACCTCCGTATCCTCATTTACACATCAACAATCTATCTATGGAAAACAACGCTATATGTGTTAATAAGCATGTCCGTCCGATTCCAGGTCGTCCGGGCTCAGTCTTTTTTTCTCCAGCGCCCGCCAGGCGTAGAATATGTAGGCCAGCACAAACGGTATGAGGAGCGAGACGACTGCCATCGCCGAAAGGGTGTAGTGACTCGATGAGGAGTTTTGCAGCGTGAGCGAACTCTGAAGGTCTGCAGACGAGGGATAGTATGCGGTATTGTTATAGCCGGCAACCAGCAGGAGCATGGTCACGGTGACAACTGTTCCCGCGCCGGCAAACCAGATTCCCTTCCTGAAACCCGGCTTGAATGTCGTGCCGAAAATGCCGTACAGCACTGCCAGTACGCCCGACACGAAAAAAACCGGGATGAGCGGCATATCAATAAAGTTGTGCAGATATTTCATCTTCTCCATATATACCAGCTTCGTGTCGGGATTCACGGCGTATCCTTCGGACAGCAGCGTCCGGATCAGGAAGAGCAGGAAGAAGATTACAAAGGCTACCCCGTTGTACAGGGTAAATTTGCGCGATCTCTTTTCGAGTGCCTCGTGGTCGAGCCTGTTCACAAAGAAGAGGCAGGCCATCGTGCGGGTCAGGAAGAGTATGGCGAATCCCAGACACAGGTTCCTCGCGCTGGCCAGCAGTTCGAGTCCGTGCAGCGGGTTCTGCCACCGGCTGATGGTTGTGCCGGTTACGCCCAGTCCGGTAATATTCCCTTTGGCTACCGTGAACTCGGATCCGGTGAAGAAGCTGGCTACCACTACGCCTACCAGGAATGTGCCCAGTACGCCGTTGATGAAAAGGAAGGCGCGGTAGGTCTTCGGGCCGAAAATATTTCCCGGTTTCGACTGATATTCGTAGGAGATGGTCTGCAGTACGAAGCAGAACAGCAAAATCATCCATGCCCAGTAGGCGCCGCCGAAACTGGTGGAATAGAACAGGGGGAACGACGCAAAGAAGGCGCCGCCGAAAGTGACCAGCGTGGTGAAGGTGTATTCCCACTTGCGCCCGAGGGCGTTGATGAGAAGTTTTTTCTCATCCTCCTTCTTCGCGAGGGAGTTCAGCATGGACTGGCCGCCCTGCACGAATAGCAGGAATACCAGTATCCCGCCGAGAAGGGACATTACAAACCACCAGTATTTCAGTAAAAAGTCGTAAGTTATCATTGTTATTGTCTTTTAGTCTGTTTAACCATGCAGTAAAAATCAGGCCTTCTCTCCGGAAAGGGGATCCGGCCCCTTCCTTATCTGCTTTACCAGAATAGTCGCTTCCGCCGCGAGCATCCCCGTGAACAGCAGCGTGAAGAGGATGAATGTGGCGATGATGTTGCCGGACGATACGGCTGAGGTGGCTACCTGTATCGGCAGGATGTCCTGGATAGTCCACGGCTGCCGTCCCATTTCGGCCACCAGCCATCCCAGCTGTCCGGCGATGATGGGCAGGGGGATGCTCCACAGGGTTACGTACTGCAGCCATTTCCTGTTGCGTACCTCCTTCCGGCAGGCGAAATAGAGGAGTATCGCGAAAAGCAGGATGGAATAGCATCCGATAATCACCATGAGGCGGAAGCTGTAGAAGGTGAGGGGGACGTTGGGAATCAGCTCCTTTTCGGTGTCGAGGTAGCCGTATCCGAAGTATGCGTAATTTTCTTCGAGAATGGTTTCGTGATTGGCCGCATCAGTGTCGCGTCCCTCCTTCACGGCGGTCTGATAGTCGGCCAGCGCCTGAATGGCGATCTTTCCGCGCGCCTTTTTCTCGTCGAACGAGAGGGCGGCCGATCCGTCCCGAAGCGTATACCCTCCGTCCACAAGGTCTTTGATCCCCGGAACGAAGGCGTTCAGGTTCCTGTAACCCAGAAACGACAAAAGTTTGGGTATCTCCAGCTTGAAGATAAAGGGATCCACACCGTCGTTATAAGCCCGTTTGGCAGGGTTCAGCATTCCGACGGCTACCAGGCCGGCGCCCTCTTTTCCTTCATAAAGGCCTTCCATCGCCGCCAGCTTCATCGGCTGCTTCTGCGATACTTCGTAGGCCGAACCGTCGCCGGTAACCGCCAGCATGACAAAGGCGACCAGCCCTGTCAGGGCGCTGAGTCGGATGCTCTTCAGGGCAAACTCTTCGTGCCGCTTCTTGAGCAGATACCACGAGGAGACGCCTGCGACGAAACCGGCCGAAACGGACCAGCAGGAGAATACGGCGTGAAGGAATTTGTTGCACGCTACGGGCGAAAGTACTACGGCCCGGAAATCGACCATTTCGTTCCGCACCGTTTCGGGATTGAATTCCATCCCGACGGGGTATTGCATCCATGCGTTGGCAACCAGTATCCAGAACGCGGACAGGGTGACGCCCGCAAATACCAGCCAGGTGGAGGCCAGGTGCATCCTGGGGCCTACCCTGTTCCATCCGAAAAACATGATGGATATAAATGTGGCTTCCATAAAGAATGCGAGGATTCCTTCGATGGCAAGGGGGGCTCCGAAGATGTCTCCCACAAACCAGCTGTAGTTTGACCAGTTGGTGCCGAACTGGAACTCCATGATAAGGCCCGTGGCTATGCCGATGGCGAAGTTTATGCCGAAAATCTTCTGCCAGAACCTGGTGACATTTTTCCATTTTACGTCCCCCGTCTTCACATACACGGTTTCCATTATGGCCATGATAAACGCCAGGCCTATGGTGAGCGGGACAAATACCCAGTGATAACCGGCCGTGAGGGCGAATTGAGCCCTCGACCAGTTGACTGTAGACATACTTAACAGATCCATAAATCTCAAATATTTAATTTTGATTATTCAACAGAGAGCGCTTCTTTTGCAGAATCAGCGTTATGCTTACGACACTTTTCCTGTTTGTGCAGGCGGGTAAGCCTTTTTGCCTGTTTCCTCCCTCTTCCCCGTGATTGAGACTGCAATAAGCGTTCAAAGCGTTTACACATACTCAGGCCAGTCCTATCCCGCCCACAGGCGGCGGAAAGCCTGCATCGTTACGGACTCTGATCTGTCCGTTCTGCTGTTCAAACTTGTCTATATTGTCATTCAGGGCCATCAGCAGCCTTTTCGCATGTTCGGGCGTAAGGATGATTCTTGACTTGACTTTCGCCTTGACCACGCCCGGTACGATACGGACAAAGTCGATGACAAACTCTGACAGGGAGTGTGAGATGATTGCCAGATTGGAATAGGTTCCCTGAGCAACTTCATCGCTTAACTCAATTTGTATTTCGCTGTTTTTACTGAAATTTTCCATCGTAAATAATTATAAACCGAGGTTTTTTTATAAATATTTAAATACTGTGACAGGCAAAGGAAAACATTTTTTTCTTCCTCCCAAAAAAAAATCCGGGGAATTTTCATTAGTGAGTGAAAATTCCCCGGATGTCTTTTGTCCCGTCCGTAAATTCCGGCCGGAACTTACAGTGTCAGCGTCGCGCAGGGCAGGTTCAGCGAGTCGGCCACGTTTTTGAACACGACGTCTCCCTTCACGATATTCAGCCCGTGACGCAGATCCGGGTACTGCCGGCAGGCGCCCTGCCATCC
>JAIRSV010000102.1 GCA_031255275.1 Proteiniphilum sp. | reverse complement strand
CCCCCTATCGGGGCAAGCGTAACGATGGTTTTCGAGGCATTCAACGTGCAATCGCAGGTCTATTACTGGAAGGTGTTCGACCTGGTGGTAGGCAACCCCAAGGGGTATGCCGCTATCGTTGAACTCGACGACGGGTTTGACATCGACCTGGTTTCCTACTCGCCTTCGCGCAACACGTTCAGTCTTTCCAGGAACATGCTGGGCGCGTCGGCAATTCCCCGCAAAGGGGTGACGCCCATCGACATTGTGACCGCCACGGGAACGGCTACCCACGATCTGTCGCCGACGTCCGCCAATCCCGACGGGACACGCTACTCGGTATGGATTCTCACCGATCAGTATACGACCCGTGTCAGCGCAAAAGATTTTTCGTGGTCGGAAGATTATAATGCGGAGGCGTCGGTGGAGAGGGGTTCGTACCTCGACACGGCTTATGTGCAGAAAGGCAGGCCGATCATCTTTCAAAAGGTGCGGGTTACCGATCATCAGGGTTTTCAGACCTGGATGTATATGGACGACAACGGCGAGCGGAATTGGTTTTTATATCAAACACATGCTCCGTACCGCTTCCTGGCAAATCCCATTAACGCCGGCTTCAAAAAAACAGAAAGTGGAAAGAATCTCTCTGACATTGAAAGCCGGTTCGATCCGTCGCCTCACGCCTTTATATATATGAATTTTGGCGCCCTCTTCTACGACCGGGACAGCAGGAGTTTCAAGTTCGCTTTAGTTAATACGCGAAACACCTTCACCTGGTATGGTTATTACTATTCTGTAGCGCTCGCTACGGAAGCGGAGGGAGGGCAATTCAAATTTTCCGATCCGCAATTCGAGGATGTCATATACATGGGCGAGATGTATCGCTCTGTGACCGCTCCCGACGGGGTCGTCATCGTGAAGTTGAAAAACAGTGCCGGTTACCGCTGCCTCCAGTTTTCGGGAGGCCGCAATGAGGGTGAGATCGTCACCACCACCGGTCGGAAGAGAACTTCCTTCTTCCCCCCCGGCAGCGCCATCGGCAACATGAAATTCCTGGCTACCTATCCCAGCTATCCGAACAACCCCTTTATTTATTATGTGACCAAAGACAACAGGGTATGGCGTGCCGACGTATCGTCGTCCGAGGCTGTCGAGAAGGAAGTTACCTCGACGTTCATCAAAGGGGGATATACGGAGATCACCGCATTCAAGTTCCTCCTTCCGCAATCGCAGGGCGGCGCCGACTGTCCCGCGGCGCTCGAAAGAGGGCTGGCGGTAGCCACCTTCGACGCCTCGAAAGGAAAGGCGACGGGCGGCAAACTGGAGATTTTTACCCTGAAAAATTCGCTCGACGGAGAAATGGAGGTTGCCAGACATCCTTCGGACGACAATTTGGCCGAGGGTGAGGATGGAGAGAAACAGGAACAGATCACCATGTCTTTCGAAGGCATGGGCAGAATCGTCGGGCTGGATTACAAGAAAAAATAAACTAAACAAAGCATACGAAATTATGAATAACAGTGCCAAATATATCTGTGTCTTGCTCATGCTTCCCGCATTGCTGATGCTTGGCGGGTGTGAGGAAAACATTCACGACTTCAAAAAGCCTTACGGATCCGAAGCTTCCGCCAAAGTGTATATCGACGCAAAGGATCTGATCAGGGAACATACGGTTACTCACACCATCAACAGCGGAAGCGATACGCTGCTGGTCAAGTTCCCGGTATATTCCACGGCGCCGGTGGCGAGCAGGACGAAGGTCAGGCTGATTATCGACGCCGAGTTGCAGAACCTCTACAATCAGGAAAACGAGACCCATTACATATTGCTGCCGGAGGAGGTTCTCGCAACGAGGCTGACGGTATGGATTCCCGAAGGTGAAACCGAATCGGAAGATTCCGTCACCGTCGCCTACGCCAATCCGATGAGCAGGTTGAACGGAATTTCTTCCGACGGAACCGGCCAGATGGAGTACCTTCTTCCGATCCGCATCCTGAAGGTGTCGGGGGCGGACGCCGGCATCAAATACGACAGCCGGACAAGCTATGTGAAGGTCTCCGTGCGGCAGGAAGACGGCGTAAAGGTTACAAGCCCGGCGGTCTTTTTCCGGAATACGCCCATTTTCAATCTCTTTACCGATATAGGCAAGATACCTTTCACCGTTTCTACCTGCCATATGAATGTGACCGAACCGGTGAAGGTAAGGATGGAACTCAACAACAATCTGATCGCCGCCTATAACGAGGCCAACGGCACGAATTACCGGCCGCTCCCCGGAAATGTGACGCCCATCGATCTGGAGATCGAAGAGGGCAGGAATAATGTGTCCGCCATGCTGAACTACGCCGGCGACATCGCCGCGCTCACCGACCGCAACGGGTATTTGATTCCGCTGGAAATCCGGTCATCCGATATATCTGTCTCCGAAAAGGAGAAAGTGTTCTATACGGTTATCCTCGTGGACAACGCTACTATTATTCCCGACGAACAGGTCACCGTTTCGATGAAAACCGACGCCGCCCTGTCGGACGAATATGCCGCCGAACTGGGCGTGCAGCAGACGGACAGGTCAGGTTATTCGGTCGGCGTGCGCAATATGGTGACCGACCTCGAGCAGCCGCCCTATTCTTCCGGCTATCCGGCCAAAAACATGATTACCGACGGTTCGGGTACGGCTCTTTTCAATTCGTCGAGCAGTCTCGTGATGAATGTCATCATTGATCTGGGAAAGGATACGGAAAACATTACGGGTTTCAGGCTCGAAGGCTACAGCGCGACAGGATGCGCCAAGTCATACGACGTTTGCTATGCCACCGAAGCCATGTATCTCAACAGAGAAGAGTCGTGGACAGGCACTATCGACGATTGCCTGCGGTATGTTTACGTCAAGATGAGCGAGCCTGTCAAAGCGCGGTACATCATTCTCCGGAACGTGAAACCGACGCTTCCTTCCGGATACATCGGCTGGAAAGAATTTTATTTATACTGTAACGAATGATGTCAATGAAAAGATTTATCGTATTATTTTTTTGGATGTCGGTATGCGTTGCCGGCCTCACGGCGCAGGAGGTCACCCTGATCAGCGGCGTGTGGGAGCGGGGCAATCCCGATATTGCGGGTTTGTATAAGGTCGCCGACGGCGCGTTGCACGATGTGGCCTTCTCGAAGATTGACGGCAATCACCGTTTTGTTTTCGCGCTGAATCAGGAGGAGGAGGGATTCTATGCCATTGCGCTGAACAGTACTTCCACGCAGCACCGCTACCTGTTTTATCTGAAGCCGGGAGACCGGCTGAATCTCCGTATCACGGAAGAGAGTTATGAACTGACGGGTGACAATACGCCGGAAAACCTTGCAATGGCGCAGTGGCACGACTTTGTGCTTCCGCTGGAACGGAAGTCGGTCTATTTTCAGCGGCAGAACAGTACGTATGTCGACTTCTTCCCGCTGCTCGACGAGAAGCTGGAGGCCATGAAGAGTCTGCCGGAGGCGAATACGCCCAACAGTGCGTTCAATGCGGCGTTTGAGGAGTATAAGCGGAACGACTTTCTGTTCATCGCCATCAACTTTATCCAGACGCCGCGGAGCGCGCACCCTGCGGGGGAGGACTTCGGCGATTATTACCGGAATATCGATCTCCCGTCTCTGACCCGCCACTGTGCGCTGCTCGACTATCCCGACGGACTTTCGCTGATCATGAGCTGTTACCTGTCGAAGAAGAGGATCATCAACGCGCCTGCGGACAGGGGCGAGATGCGCTATGCTTCTCTGATGGAAGAGTTGCTTGTAGGTTCGGACGCCGCCCAGATCGCCAACGATACCATTCGCGGAGAACTGGCGCTTATGCTGGCGCGGGGAGTCAAGACGGCGCAGCACTTCGAGACATTTCTCGAAAAATACGGCCACTGCATCGTGACCGGCAGCCAGCAGGAAAGGTTGAAGGAGACAGGGCTTTCGCTTCACAGGAACGAGGCGGGGGAGAAAGCGCCCGATTTCACCTTCCCCGACGTCAATGGAAAGGAATTCAGCCTCTCCTCCTTCAAAGGGAAGGTCGTCTACCTGGATATTTGGGCTACCTGGTGCGGCTGGTGCCGGGGCGAAATACCCCACCTGAAGAAGCTGGAAGAGGAATACAAAGAGCGCATCGTGTTCATAGGGATCAGCATCGACGACGCAAAGGACATCGAGAAGTGGAAAAAATTCCTGACAGCGGAGCAGCTGGGCGGACTGCAGCTGTTTGCCGGCGACAGGGCGACGGAATCGCTGAAGAAACCCTACCGGATAGAAGGAATTCCGCGCTTCATCCTCGTCGGGAAGGACGGACGACTCGTGTCCGGAGACGCGCCCCGTCCCTCGTCGGACGAGATACGCCCGATGCTGGACAGTGCGCTGAAAAAATAGCGCGACACACACACACCCCTTTTCAAGAGACATCCAACGCTACTCTCACTGACGGCAGGGTCTGCATTCAAACCGCAGACCCTGTTTCAAATGAACACCAACGAACATGTATCCGATAAAATTCCTTTTACTCCCCCTCATCCTGGCGTTTCCGCACACACCGGCCGCCGGCGAAAACCCCGTTCCGGCAGGCATCCTTCCCTTTCAGCAAAGCGCGAAAGGCGTGGCGTTAAAAATAAAGCTGAACGACAGCGACCGCCCCCTTACCTTCCTGTTCGACACGGGCGCCGACGGAATGGCAATCCGCAAAGCGCTGGCCGATTCGCTGCGCCTGCCCGTAAGCCACGCGCAGGAGGTAAACATCGTCGGAGGGAAGAAGACGATAAGCATCTCGACCGGCAACACGGTACACCTCTCCGATTCGCTGCAGCTCGAGGGGCAGCATATCGCCATCTTCGACCGTATTGCGGACGTGGACGGCATCATCGGCCTCAACCTGCTGAGGGAATACGTGGTGAGGTTCGACTTCGGCAACCGGCAACTGCAGCTCTACGCGCCGGAGGGCTACACTCCCCCGGCCGACCCGGCGACCACCCTCCCCGTCACGCTGCACGGCAACCTGATTTACATTGCCGGCCTGTTAGACCTCACGGGGAAGGGCAGCGGCGTCGAGGGACGCTTCCTGCTCGACACCGGCGCCAATTATCACCTGATAGCCTTCTCAGACTTCGTGCGGCGAAACAGGCTACTGCTCAGCGGCTTCAAACCCGAAGGGACGGGAAGCACCGTCAGCATGGGACACGCAACGCCCGTTTATCACGGAAAGGCGCACCGCTTTTCCGTCGGAGACGCGGCCGTTTCGATGGACGAGATGCCCGTCACACTGCAAGCCTCCACGGGCAATCCGGCGACTCCGGGGGAAGATCTTCCGGACGGTTCCGTCGGCATCCGGTTCCTCAGCCGGCACAATTTCACAATATGCCTGCACTGCCGTGAGGTATATATCGAAAAATAAAGCTTTTACTCTCTTCCGAACCCGGTCAGTACGTGCTGAAACTTTCTCCGAAGATTGAATCATACATTCAGTACGCGCTGAAA
The DNA here is from genome assembly GCA_031255275.1 of Proteiniphilum sp. Taxonomy (GTDB): domain Bacteria; phylum Bacteroidota; class Bacteroidia; order Bacteroidales; family Dysgonomonadaceae; genus Proteiniphilum. The sequence goes on along the minus strand of JAIRSV010000102.1, from coordinate 1,648 downwards.
CTTTCTCCGAGGGTTGAATCATACATTCAGCACGTGCTGAAACTTTCTCCGAGGGTTGAATCATACATTCAGTACGTGCTGAACCTTTCTCCGAGGGTTGAATCATACATTCAGTACGCACTGAAACGTTCTCCGAGGGTTAAAAGCCATTTTCAGAAGGCACTGAACACGGTGACGCGGAGTTATTTCCCGGCAGAATGTTTGCATGTTGCACGTTTTTTGTATTTTTGTGCGGTTTTATAATCAAGTCACAGCCGTCCCGGAGGCGATTCAGTCTCTCCGGATTCTCCTGTGAATCAAAAAACAGATGTTATGAATCACAATTTACTTAAAGGAAAAAGAGGCGTCATTTTCGGGGCGCTGAACGATCAGTCCATCGCCTGGAAGGTGGCCGAAAGGGCTGTGGAAGAGGGTGCCGCCATCACGCTGTCGAATACGCCCGTCGCCGTCCGCATGGGCGACACGGCCAGGCTGGGCGAGAGGCTGGGGGTGGAAATCCTTCCGGCGGACGCTACCTGTGTGGAGGATCTGGAGATGGTTTTCTCCAAATCGACGGAGATCCTGGGCGGAAAGATAGATTTCGTACTCCATTCCATCGGCATGTCGCCCAACGTGCGCAAGAGACGTACTTACGACGATCTGGACTATGACATGCTGGCGAAGACGCTTGACGTTTCGGCCATCTCATTTCACAAGATGCTGCAGGTAGCCCGCAAACTGGACGCCGTCGAAAAGGGCGGTTCGATCCTGGCGCTGACTTATGTGGCGGCGCAGCGCGTTTTTTACGGTTACAACGACATGGCTGACGCCAAAGCGCTGCTCGAATCCATCGCCCGCAGTTTCGGCTACATCTACGGACGCGAAAAGGGAGTGCGTGTAAACACCATTTCGCAGTCGCCCACAATGACCACCGCCGGGAGCGGGGTAAAGGGAATGACCGACTTGATGGACTTTTCCGAACGCATGTCTCCCCTCGGAAATGCCGACGCCGACGATTGCGCCGATTACTGTATCGTAATGTTTTCCGACCTCACGCGCAAAGTCACCATGCAGAATCTCTACAACGACGGCGGTTTCTCAAGCATGGGTATGAGCCTCCGCGCAATGAAACAATACAGCAACGGTCTGGACGAAAACCGCGACGAAGACGGGAATGTAATCTACGGATAAAGGCAAAAAGCCGATTATTCGGCTTCGCCGTTGTTCGTGCTTCGCACGCGGTTCATTATCCCATTGCGCGACAGCGCTTTTTCCCCTCTTGAAAGGGGTATGGGGTGCTCCTCTTCTCCTCGCTTTCGACGGGGGGAAGGGGGTTATTCACTCGCTTTGCTCGTGTTGTTCATGCTGCGCATGGAGTTTATTTGCAAGGCCAGTATATTTTTTCCGGGGTTGGCGAGCCGCTACTGACGTCAGTGAGACTTCCACTGACCTCAGCCGGTGAATATCCATCCCCCCTGCCGAAATCAATGAGCCAAGTTTCTCCACTTCTTTTACTTCTTCAAAAAATAATTCATAATTGAAGAAACATTTTCAATTGAATTAGCTCATTAGCTCATTGACGCGTAGTCTCGTTATTTTTTTATACATTTGCAACGTTATGTTTGTAAAATTGTATAATGAAAATCCCAATCCGCGGGAAATCGAGAAA
>JAIRSV010000083.1 GCA_031255275.1 Proteiniphilum sp. | reverse complement strand
GCGCCGGAGGCATTTCCTCCGCAGAGTGAGACTTTTCCTCTGCAGAGTGAAACTTTTCCTCTGCGGAGTGAAACTTTTCCTCTGCGGAGTAAGACTTTTCCTCTGCAGAGTGAAACTTTGCCTCTGCAGAGTGAGACTTTGCCTCTGCAGAGTGAGACTTTGCCAGTGCACTCGGAAGTACTAAATATTCCACAAAAACAACCAGCTCGGGGAGCGCCGGAGCGGCAAGGGGCGGGAGCACCCGCCCCGACGAGCGATAAAGAAAACAGGGCAAGGCATGGCCTTGCCCGCACATTATATATATGGCCGTCGCATAGCGACTTCTCATCCGTAACACACCCCCAACCCCCTCTCCAGAGGGGAGCTTGCGCTATCGCGCTCCGGGAGCGGATTTCTCCACTCCGCTGCCGCTGCGGTCGAAATGACGGCACCCCATCATCTCATAGCCACATCAACCAGCTCGGGCGATCCCCGAGCTGGCTTTCCCCTAACTGGTTTTTTCCGCTTCTCCATTTCTCCACTTCTTCAGTACGGTCTGAAAATGACCTCAAGGGCTAAATCTTCCTTTCAGCATAATCTGAAACTTTCCCCGAGGGCTAAATCACCCTTTCAGCATAATCTGAAACCTCCCCCGAGGGCTGAATCTTCCTTTCAGTACAGTCTGAAACGTTCCCCGAGGGCTGAATCTTCCTTTCAGCATAATCTGAAACCTTCCCCGAGGGCTGAATCTTCTTTTCAGTACAGTCTGAAAACTTCCCCCGAAGGTTGAATCTTCCTTTCCTCATGACGAGAAAATGACCCCGAAGACTAAATCATCCGTTCCACTTGACGAGAATCTTCCACCGAGGGTAAAATCCCCCATTCAACATAACGAGAATCTCCCGCCGAAGACTGAATCACCCGTTCCACTTGACGAGAATCTCCCGCCGAGGATAAAATCCCCCATTCAACATAACGAGAATGTTCCGCCGGGGACTGAATCACCCTTTCAACGCGACGAGGCGTTGCCGGGATAATCTGCCGGGTAGGGAATTCTCCGCTTTAGTTCCTCGCACCGGGTCATGAATTTTTTGTACTTTTGGCCGTAAAATCAATTCTGATATGCCCAATCCTCTGCTTCAAATCGACCGGCTGGACAAAAGTTTCGGCGACCTTACACTCTTCCGCGATCTCTCTTTCGGCCTTGCCGAGGGTGACAGAATCGGCCTGATCGCTCCCAACGGGTCCGGAAAGACGACGCTGCTCAACATGCTGACGGGCAGGGAACCGTGTGACGGCGGACGGATAGTATTCCGCCATCATATCCGGATGGCTTACCTGGAACAGGCGCCGGCCTTCGACCCTGAGATGAGCGTGCTGGATGCGTGCTTCGACTGCGACAGCGAGACGGTGAGGCTGATTGCCCGTTATGAGGAGGTCATCGCTGCCGGAAACCGGGATGCGATGGACGAAATGACCTCGCTGATGGATCTGCACGGCGCCTGGGACTGCGAACGGCGGGTGAAACAGATATTGACGCGGCTGAAGATTACCGATTTTCACCGGAAGACGGGGACGCTTTCCGGCGGACAGGCTAAGCGTGTGGCGCTGGCGGGCGTGCTGATCGGCGAACCGGAACTGCTGATTGCGGATGAACCGACCAATCATCTTGACCCGGATATGGTGGAGTGGCTCGAGGAGTACCTTTCCCGCAGCAGCGTGAGCCTGCTGATGGTGACGCACGACCGTTACTTCCTGGACAGGGTATGCAACCGGATCCTGGAAATCGACGACGGACGGCTCTTTTCGTGCAAGGGGAACTATACCCGCTTCCTGGAAATGCGCGCCGAACGCGCGGAGGCGCGGAACGCCGAATCCGAAAAGGCGGCAAACCTGCTGCGGAAGGAGCTGGAGTGGATGCGCAGACAGCCGCAGGCAAGGGGGACTAAGGCCAAATCGCGCGTCGACGCCTTTCATGCGCTCGAAGAGAGGGCGCAACACAGGCGCGGGGAACAGCTCATCCGCCTGACCACGAGGGGGAGCCGCATCGGGAAAAAGATCTTCGAGGCAAAAGAGGTCAGCAAGCGGTTTGGCGACATCCGCATCACCGAGAAGTTTAACTACATCTTCACCCGCGGCGAAAAGATGGGCATCGTGGGTAACAACGGTTCCGGAAAAACCACCTTCGTCAAAATGCTCCTGGGACTGGAACGCCCCGACAGCGGCACCTTCGACGTGGGCGAAACCGTCAGATTCGGCTACTACAGTCAGGAAGGACTGCTGTTTGACGAGCAGACAAAGGTCATCGACCTGGTGCGCGACATTGCCGAAGTCATCGACCTCGGCGACGGTCACCTCCTCACCGCCTCGCAGTTCCTGCAACACTTCCTCTTCCCGCCGGAAAAGCAGCACAGCTATGTATACAAACTCAGCGGAGGCGAAAAACGACGCCTCTACCTCTGCACGGTGCTGATCGGCAATCCCAACTTCCTGGTGCTCGACGAGCCGACCAATGACCTTGACGTCGTCACGCTGAACGTCCTGGAGGAGTATCTTGCCGGCTTCCGGGGCTGCCTCATCACCGTGTCGCACGACCGCTGCTTTACGGACAAGGTGGCAGACCACCTGCTCGTATTCCACGGCGACGCGCAGATACAGGACTTTCCGGGTAACTGCACGCAGTATCGCGCATGGAAATCCTCCCTTCCGAAGCCGCCCGCCGACCCGGTCAAAGGCAAAGCCTCCGGCCGCGAAGAGACGCCCCCTTCACGCGGGAGACGCCCGGAAGAGAAGAAACGGCTCACCTTCAAAGAGAGGCAGGAAATGGGCGAACTGGAGCGGGAAGTCGAACTGCTGGAAGCGGAAAAGGAGGAGATCTCCCTCAGCCTCTCTTCGGGTACCCTCTCCGCAGGCGAATTGACAGATCAGTCCAACCGCCTCTCGCAGCTGATCACCCTCATCGACGGGAAAACAATGCGCTGGCTCGAACTGAGCGAACGGGCGTGACGAAAGGCGCCCTCCCGCCTCCGACCCCAAGTTTAATAATTTTTAATATCAAATTCAACCGCGAACTCTTACCTTTGTCACCCCTGCCGGACGTCCGAGAGCAACACTCGGTTCCCGCACGAAGCCGGCCGGTCTTTTTTCCTGACACTGAAAATTTATCTGACATGAGAAATCTGTTGCTGACACTTCTCCTCCTGCACAGTATCCGCGCGACCGCCAATATACCCGAATACGGGCTTCATATCCGGTCTTATCCGCTGCACATCTCCCGTCTGACGGGCATGGCGCTCGAAAACGGCCGGTCCGTAAAGACGGAGGGGATACGGCTCGACCTGGAATTTGACCTGTGGGTGAGAGACGACAACGTCTTCGGCACACTCCTGCGCGTGATCACGCACAGCGGCGAAAACATAGACCTGATGTATCGTGTCGCCGAAGACGGCAGCCGTCTGCCATTCCTGCTGACGGGGGAAGAGATACACCTCTTTCAGCGCCCGGCGCGCATGGAGACATGGCTCAAGGTAACCCTCACGCTCGATTGCCGGCAGGGTCGGATCACGGTATGCTACGACGGCGAAAACAGGGAAATCGCACACCGCGCCCTGAAGGATACGAAAAGCGTACGTATCTCATTCGGGCGCTGCCCCTTCGACGGCTTCACGCAAGACGACGTCGCCTCCGTAAACATCCGGGATGTAAGCCTGAAAAAGAACGGCCGGCAGATACGCCTCTGGAAAATGGCGCAGCACGCCGGGGATACCTGTTACGACGAAATATCAGGCATCCCCGCCACCGGCCGGAACGCCCAGTGGATAATAGACGACCTCATCTCATGGCGAAAGGTCTACGGCAGAAAATTTGACACGGCTCCCGCCATAGCCTTCGACTCGGTCGGCAGCAAATTTTTCGTCACCACAGACGACCTCCTCCACACCATATCCCTCGGCCGGGAAGACGAGGGCGGAAAAGTAAAAGCAGAGACCGACAGTGCCCTGATCACCGGCGGAAAATATGCCGCCGGCCTGCCCAATCAGATGATCTACATCACCCCGGAACGACAGTTGCTGTCTTATAACCTCACCGAAAACATCTACTCCATCTTCGATCTGACCCGGAGCCGGTGGAAAAGCCTGAAGGTGCCGGCAAAAGACCCCAATTACTGGAACAACACCGTGGTATACAACCCGGTTGATTCAGCACTGATCAGCTTCGGCGGATACGGACACTACCTTTATAACAACGAACTGCTCTTGAGCTACCCCCTCCACGAAGGGAAGCCGCCGCAGCACATACCGCTTCCCGACATAGCTCCGCGCTACTCACCGGCCTCGGTGCTTGCCGGCAACCGTCTCTACATCTTCGGCGGACGGGGATCACCTTCGGGAAAACAGGAACTGTTCCCCCGCAACTATTATGACCTGTATGCGGTGGACGTAACCGACAGGAGCGTGAAAAAATACTGGTCATGGACGGGCACTCCCGAGAATGGCGATTTCGTACCGGGCGAAAACATGATTTATGATCCCGAAAACCGGTGCTTTTATGTCCTCACATCGCAGTCAAACGGAGTCTTAATGAAGATCGAGGCCGCCCACCCCGGATTCGAACTGATGTCTCTGCCGATCGGCGTCAAATTCGACACGCACTACACATTCACAAACCTGTTTCTCTCCCCCGGACTGCAAAAACTCTACGCCTCCATTCTGCTCTCGGAAGTCAGCGGAGCGTCCACCCTCGAAATATACGAAATAAACTATCCCCCACTGCCCGTTTCCGTCACATCCGTGCCGCAGCCTCACGCGGCTAAGGGAAAAAGCAGCTTCCGGAAAAAATACGCCATACCGTTCGGCCTGCTCCTTCCGGCGCTGCTCCTGTCCGGCGCAGCCCTCTGTTGGCGTCATTACCGGAAGAGGCGCCGAACCGGAGAAGACGAGAAGGAGGCGGAAAGGGATCCGGCACCGGCACCGTCACCGGCAGTACCCGCGCCCGCGCCCGTCTTCGAGAAAGAACCCGTCATCCGGCATTACGATCTCTCCCGAAGCTGCATCTGCTTTCTGGACAGATTCAGAGTGCTTGACAGAACCGGGAGGGATATAACCGCACAGTTTTCGCCCATACTGCGATCGTTGCTGATCATCCTCATCTGTTACTCCGTCAAGGATTCGAGAGGAATCAGCGGCGGCAGGCTGATCAAACTTCTCTGGCACGACAAGTCGGAAGAGGCCGCCAAAAACAACCGGAACGTGTATGTCAGCAAGCTGAGAGCGATACTCGAAGAGGTAGGAGATGTGAAAATCATCAATCAAAACAGCTATTGGAGAATCCGCATAGACGACGACTCCCTGTGTGATTACTGGGAAATCATGAAGCTCTTCAGAGAAAAGGAGCACCGTGATCCGGAACGACTGTTGGAACTGCTGACACGCGGCGGGATGTTGCCCGGCATAGAAACGGACTGGGCAGATCCGTTCAAAAACGACTTTGCCAATACCGCCATTGATTTCTGTACGGGCTTTCTGCAAAAATTCGACCTGACCGATTCCCTGAAACTGAAAATTGCCGATACCCTGTTTCAGCACGACTTCCTCAGCGAAGAGGCGCTGCAGATAAAATGCGCCGTTCTTTACCGGCAAAGCAAGGTCGGCCTTGCCAAAAGCGTGTATGATGCTTTCTGTAACGTATACAAATCTTCCCTGGGGATCGATTATCCTCACTCTTTCATACAGGTCGTGAAACCGGTGTGATCTTCCGGGAAAGCTCCTCTGTCTGCAGGAGATTTCCCCTTTCTCCGATAACCTTAAATGTTAAAGCCGAAAATATTTCGGCCATCCTTTGGTTAATTAATGCAATATTAATGCGTTTCTTAATGAGATCCCAAGACCTTTACGCAATCCTGTCAAAAAGAGCCTGACCCATGTCATATTCGGTGCCGGGGCGAGGCAGTCTGTTGAGACAGGGCGGAGTGAAACGGTAATTTGATAAATCGTGCCGATATGAAAATTTAACCTGACACAGCGCAAATTCTCCTGTCGGCAAAGTGAGAAGAATCTTTTAGTTTTTATTTTTAAAGATCAAACGTTTATGAACAAAAAAATTTTCTGTACGCTCCTCATCGGAGCTTTGCTTTTCTCTGCAGGAACATTCGTTTCATGCAATGACAAGAGTGATGACACGGACACAAGACTGTCCGTCATCGAAGGTATGATGCGCAGTCTGGAAGGCCTGTCAGGGCTTACCATTGCGAGCGCTACGCAGGTGGACGGTATTTGGACTTTGGAACTCAGCGACGGGCAAAAAATCACAATTGACCCGTCAATCGGCGGAGGCAGTGCGTCTCTGGATGTTGAGGAAAGAGGGAACAGTATCGTCATTACTGTGAATGGCACGGCGTATGAATTACCGCTCAGTGCGGGATTCTATTCGCTGGTGTATGTTCCCGAATTTATCGACGGTGAAGTACGCACCAATGCCGAAGGGGAAGCGACCGCCAGGTTCCTTGTGAAGCCGGCGCTTACGGATGCCACATTCGGAAATGTGACTTTCTCCATCGGTGCGGCGCAGAAACTGGACACCCGTTCGTCAAGGGAGCTTTTCGGGATAAAGGACGGCAGCGTTGCACGCGAAGGCGATTACATCAGCATGACTGTCCGCGCGACAGATGCGTCTACCTCCGGTCTCACCTACGGCGTTGTGCTTCAGATGACCCTCGGAAGCAGCGTCTACCTGTCGAACAGCTTCAACCTGGCAGTCAGTGGGGATTACACCGGAATGGCGGAAGCGATCGTTCCGGCGCAACTTATTGCCGACATTACCGACTATGTGGATTTGGAGGATGGATTCTCTACGGCAACTTTACCCTCCACGGTCGATCCTTTGGGAACATTCAACTTCAAAGACCTTTTCACCGAACCAGGTGAGAATGTGCGCTTCGAACTGGGAGCAAGAGCGTCTCAAAACGACAATGTGACGCGCGATAACCGTTACGATGTATTCCGCAATGCCCTCGCTCCCGACGGAACATGGGAATTAAAGGCCCGACCGGGCACTAACGGCGATGCACCCAATGAGGATCAGCAGAGCGGTATTCTCGTCAACGTGATTGTCGACAACACCATCGTACACAAAATCTACTGGAAGATTACAGATCCGGTGGCTGCCATTGAGGATGCGGCATTTGCCGGCTCGTTTGGCGGAGGCCCTCATATCGAATATCCTCAAACTGTCGTATGGGAAAAAGGGGCCGCTACCTATGATTTCAATAAGAAATTTACGGAAGGCGATTTCAATCCTATGCACGATGGCGGAGCTTTCGTGAATAATTTTAAAAGTTTCAGCGTTAAGAGTGGCTCGAATGAACTGATCTATAATGACGGTGAAGAACTTCAACTGGGAGATTTCGGAAAAAAATTAGCGAAATTCTCAAGAGGGTTATACTGGAGAAATATTCAGTCATCCGTGGCCGCCTCAGAACGCCGCAACCTCGATATACCGGCAGACCAGAAAAAGAATGGCGAAATTATCGACGGCTATGACGGTATCACAACAGACGAAATGTGGAATACTTTCGGATTCCGCATAACGGACACCGGTCTCGAAATGTCGGACAAGTACGGAGGAAATGCACTTCGCGTGGGTGTGGGTCTGAACTACGAATATGCCTACGGAGAACGATCTATCGGAAACGGAGTGCTGGTTTTCTTGTGGATCAATCGCCGCGTCAGTCCGCCGGATGTCACTGACCCGGATCCGAGATAGTCAGTATTATCAGGAATGAGGAGAAGAGGGGGATGGCTTTACACAGCTTCCCCCCTCCGCACCTCTCCTTCGGGAGAACCGGAGTTTCCTGAAGAAAAACAGTTGAACTTTTGCACAAATTTTAATCGAATAATATGACTGTAAAAAGATATGTTTCCGCTTTGCCGAAGTCGACGGCGATCATGCTTTTTTGCCTCATGACCATATTCCCGGTGATTGCCCAGCAGCGAACCGTCCGCGGAACGGTGGTTGACGCTCAGGGTGAATCCATCATCGGGGCCAGCGTGAGGATTGAAGGCGCTGCACGCGGAACGGTGACGGATATTGATGGAGGATTTTCCATCCAGGCGGCACCGAACGAAATGGTAAGAATTTCTTACATCGGCTATATTGATGCGCTTGAAGCGGCATCGTCGACCACCCTCCATATTGTATTGCAAGAAGATACCCGAACGTTGGAAGAGGTGGTTGTTGTGGGATACGGAACCCGTAAGAAGGAGACTCTCACGGGAGCAGTAGCGGCCGTTACGTCGGCGGAGATCGTCGTGACGAAAAACGAAAATGTGGTAAATATGCTTTCGGGCAAGCTTCCGGGCGTGCGTATCTCTCAACGGAGCGCGCAGCCGGGGGAATTTGATAACGCGATCGACATCCGCGGTATGGGCACTCCGCTTATCGTGGTGGACGGTATTCCGCGCGATCAGGACTACTTCTCGCGTATGGACGCGAGTGAAATCGAAAGCGTGTCGGTACTGAAAGATGCTTCGGCCGCAATCTACGGCGTCAGGGCGGCCAACGGCGTGATCCTTGTTACGACCAAACGCGGCACTTCGGCCGCCGAGGGTAAATTCGACATTACGTTTTCTACCAATTACGGATTCCAGTCGTTTCTTTACATGCCCGAAACGGCGGACGCCGCTACGCACATGCTGCTGATGAATGAAAAAAGGCTGAATACCAATTTCGGTAATAACTACTTTTTTCGCGAATCTCCCCGCTATTCGTACGAGCAGATGTTTGAGTACAGCTCCGGGCAGAAGCCGAGTACGAACTGGACGAATGAACTGTTTGACAAAGTATCGCCCCAGCAGCAGCACAATCTGTCGATAAACGGCAGTTCGAGCAAGATCGACTACTTCTTCAACCTGGGCTATATGGAGCAGATGGGGGCTTACAAAAGCAAATCGCTGAACTATGACCGCTGGAACTTCCGCGGCAATATCGACACCCGCATCACCGACCGCTTCAAGGCCTCCATCATGCTGAGCGGTTATATGGATGAGAGGAATCAGCCTTTCACGGACATCTGGGCGGTGTATAAAAAGGCCTGGACGTACCGTCCCACAGCGCCTGCATGGGTTGGCGGCGACCACTCTTTCCCGGCGTACACCTCCGAAATGTCGGAAAGCGAAAATCCCGTGGCCGCTATCGACAGCGAGTATACGGGCTATCGCCAGGTGAAGCGTACGAACTTCAACGGCGGACTGACGCTGAGTTATGACATTCCGGGCATCGAGGGGCTTGACGCCAGGGCTTTCTACAGCTACGACTATAACATGCAGAACAATACCGAACGCAAGCGTACTTACAACCTGTATAACCGTGAGGGTGACGGAATACTTCAGGAGTTTCTCCGCAACAGTCCCGGCAGCATCGAGCGGCGGGCCGAACTTTCTTACGCCACGATCATGCAGCTGTCGCTCAACTATGCCAACAAATTCGGCGACCATACCGTGAACGGCATGTTGCTGTTTGAGGAACAATACAATTTCTGGGACAGCTTCTATGCCCGTCGCAACATGTTTTTCGACAGCGACTACCTCTTTGCCGGCGACGAAGAAGACCAGGTAGGCGCAATGGGCGGTGTGGGAGACAATGCCCGTCAGTCCGTCGTGGGGAAGGCCAACTACGATTACAAGTCGAAGTACATTATCGACTACTCGTTCCGTTACGACGGTTCGTCCCGTTTCCCGAAGGAGACGCGCTGGGGACTGTTTCAGTCGCTGTCGGCCGGCTGGAGGCTGAGCGAAGAGGGTTTTGTGAAAAGGCTTTTCCCCTTCCTCACCAACATGATGATCCGCGGCTCCGTCGGAAGACTGGGCGATGACGGTTCGGCGGGAAACTATCCGCCGACGGTCGTGGGTTACAATCTGACGGCCGACAGAGGCTGGTATTACGACGGTGTGTTTGTGACGTCGGTGAATCCGACGGCCATCCCCAATCCCGACCTGACGTGGTATACGGCGACGACGGAAAACGTGGGGATAGACTTCAATCTGTGGAATCAGAAGCTGACGGGGACGCTGGAGGCCTTCCGGCGTACCCGCCGGGGACTGCTGCGCACGCCTGAGGTTGAACTTCCCGGCACGGTGGGCGCCAACATGCCGCAGAAGAACATCGAGAGCGACCGCACCTTCGGCTGGGAAGCGAACATCGGTCACCGCAACCGCTGGCAGGGCATCAGCTACTGGGTGAGCGGACAGATCTCGGCGACCAAAAACAGGTGGATCTACCACCTTGACAGTCCCGCCGGAAACTCGATGGAGAACTGGTATCGCCAGGATGTATCGGGGCGCAACCGCGACATCTGGTTTGCCATTCAGGAGGCCGGACGCTTCGAAAGCCTTGATCAGATCCGCAATCAGCACAGCACCACCGGCGGCAACTTCGGTCAGGGCAGCCTTCCGGGCGACTACTATTATTATGACTGGAACGGCGATGGCGTCGTCAACAACGATGACCGGTTCCCGGCCGCTACCTACAACCTCCCGACCTTCAATTATGGCGTCAACGGCGGCCTGCAATGGCGAAACCTCGACTTCTCCATGAACTGGCAGGGATCGGCCGGCGTCTACAATCAGTATGACGAGGTCTTTACGGAAGTGGGGCCGTTTGACGGCGGCGCGGCGCTGACGATGTATACCGACCGCTGGCACACGGCCAGTGCATGGGACGATCCGTGGCATCCGGACACGCAGTGGATCGAGGGATATTATCCTGCCACGGGACACTCGTTCAATACGGGAACCACGGGGATCAAAAACACCTCGTATATCCGGCTCAAGTCGCTCGAAGTGGGCTACTCGCTGCCTGCGGCCTGGATCACGGGGCTGAACTTTAACGACGTCCGCTTTTATGTGAACGGATACAATCTGCTGACCTTCTCGGGTATGAAGTACATGGATCCGGAACGCCCCGGAAGATACGGCGGTTCCAATCCCAATAACGACGGCAGCGTGCTGTTTTACAACTATCCGGTGAACCGCGTCATCAACATCGGCGCGGTACTGAAATTTTAACGTGAGGTATCATAATGACAATAAGAAAAGATATGAATAAGTATATATACTTGCTTGCGGCAATTATTCTCGGATCCGCGGTCTCATCCTGTTATGAGCTGGATCTGGAGCCTAAAGGTATTTTTGACGAGGGGACGCTCTTCAACTCCGACTACGGGATCAGAACCTATTTCGGGGCGATTTACAACGAGCTTCCGATAGAAGACTTCAATTATTATCAGAACAAGGGATACGCTTCCGCCAACGACATCGGCAACTACTGGGAAGGGCAAAAGAACAGCCCGGCCGTGCTCGGGTGCGAAGCGGCAGGACGACGCGAGGGTGAAGGTACGTCGGAATACTGGCCTTATGAGCGGATTCGCCGCATCAACAACTTTATTGCGGCCATTCCCGCCTATAGCGACTATCATTCGGAGGAGCAGATCAACGAGTATCTGGGCGAAGCTCACTTCCTGCGTGCATTCTACTACTTCGGCATGGTGAAGCGCTACGGCGGCGTTCCCCTTATCGACGAGCTGCAGGATCCTGCCGCTCCGATCGAAGAGTTAAGGACACCGCGTTCCACCGAGTATGACTCCTGGAAATTTATTTACGAGGATCTGAAGTTCGCTATGGAGAATATGGCTGAGACGAGCATTCCCGGCAGAGCCAACCGCTATTCCGCAGCCGCCCTCATGACGCGTGCGATGCTCTATGCGGGATCGAGCGGCAGCTATTTCCATACGTTGAGTGTAACCGGGCCGGCCGTCGAAGCGGGACTTATGGGAATGGATGAGGTGCAGGCTGCCGAGTTTTACGGATATGTGATCGAGGCCGCCCAATTTGTAGAAGAAGGCGGATACAGTTTACATGACGGGGCGAACAAAGAGGTCGCCTTTACCGAAGTCTTCACCACATTAAACAAGGAAGATCTCTTTGTGAAGCTGTTTGGCCCCAACAACAGCAATCAGGCAATCTACAATTCGCGCCTCCATCACTGCTGGGACACTATGGTGCTGCCCCTCGGCACCGGCCTGGCGAGCGACGTGGGTTCGGCCCTCCACCCGGCCTGGGATCTGATAAAGCTCTATCAGATGCCGGCGCTTGCCGAAGAGAATGAAAATGGCGAAGTGGTTCCCGTCCGCTTCAACAGTCTGAACGACCTCTGGCAGTCGGAAGAAATGGAACCGCGGGCAAGGGGCACATTCTTCTTTTCCGGCATGACCGAGGTGGCTTCGGGAGAGGTGATGGATTTGCAGGCAGGCGTATACCGCCGGTTTCCCGGCACGCTGGCCGACGCGACCGCCAATGATCAGACTAACGACTATATGGAGCTGTATCGCATCAGAACCTATATCGGAACAGGACAGATTGACATACAGACGGTGGACGGCGTACCCGACGTAAAAATCAACGGCCTGTACGGTATCTCCTTGTCCGGAGGCGACGAAGGCCGCTCCCTGACGGGCGCCTTTATCCGCAAGTATGTGAATCCCGAGGCCACCGCAGGCGAGCGCGGACTGTACCTGAGCAGCACACCCTTCAAAGTGCTCCGTTATGCGGAAGTGCTGCTGAACCGTGCGGAGGCGCTGTATGAACTGGGGCTGTTGACAGGGGACGAAGGGCTGAAAGCGGAAGCGTTTGAGTATATCAACCAGGTGCGTAATCGTGCAGGCGCCCGTCACCACGATATGGTAGTGGCTCCGAAAGAAGTGGGCGGAGAGATCAATGCGCTTTATTCGATTGACGAAAACCGGCAATTTATCCGTGACGAGCGTGCCCGCGAACTGGCTTTCGAGAACCATCGCTTCTTCGACCTGCGGCGCTGGCGCGTACTCCATTCGAAAGTGCAAGATTTCTATCACCGCGGACTGATGGGGTATTATGTGGTGGATGAGGGAAAATATATCTTCCTGAATGACCGGGAAAAAGAGAATAGAGGTTTGGGTTACAACAGAGCCAACTATTATCAGCAGATTCCGGGAGGTCAGATTAACAGAAACCCGAACCTTATCCGCAATGACGGACATTAATCACAAAGAATAAAGTAAAAGAATCGTATGAAACAGTTA
>JAIRSV010000160.1 GCA_031255275.1 Proteiniphilum sp. | reverse complement strand
CTTTCATCGCCCGCTGAAAATGAAGCAGCGACGGATACAAAAAGAAAAATACGGCAAACGCGCACATCAGCGCGTCCGTAATCCGGTACCGCAGGGCGTTCCCCCCGCATCGTACATCGGGGATGCTATCCCCGGCCTTCCGCAAACTGCCTAGCAGCCGCTTTATGATGCTCTCTCCCATTCCTCCAGTTTATCATGGTTTTTAAAATGAGAATTGCTGGGTATTGTCTACTATCTCATACATATTTCGTCTGTATTTTGTTATTTTAAGATGTTGTTTTTTCAAATGAGAATTGCTGCAAAAACAACAAGGCTATTGACAAAAAATTTACGATTTCATAGACTAAAGAATATAGGACACATGTCCTCAAGGAAGCAAATCCGCATTAATCCCTTTCAGATGATTTTAATTAGAGATACTTCACGCATCGTGTGAAGTTGTTTTAATTATCGCGAAATCATAAAATTTGAGGTTTAACATGGCTTACGTTAGAAAAAGTAAAGTTAGCGACGCGGTTCTTGACGAAGATTCGGAACTGTTCAACAACGGAGGCGGTGACCCCGCCGCCGGAGCGGGTAAAAGTGTTAGGATAAACGCACGCTCCAGCGATCCTGTAGTCCCCACGGCGCCTTTCGAAGGCTCCGGGCAGGATTTTGACAGAGATATACCTCCGGAAAGCGCCGTCTACGGCGCGGAAAACGGCTTTGACGACAACCGCGAATACGCGGACGAAGGCGGCGACCGGCAGGCCGGAAGAGTGGTAGTCCGCGCCAGACCACGCAATACCCGCGACCGTCAAGAGTATGAGCCAGAGGGAGGGAGGTCGCCGCGCCCGCAGCTCCGTTCGCGCAGCAAGCCTTATGAGCGCAGAGAGGGTGGCTCCTCGTCTCATTACGGCGCTTATCCCGGCAGCGTGGTGCCGGCGGCACCCCTCAATATAACATATCCTCAGGGAACACTACCTGAATTGCCTAAAATGCCGCAGATTTACGGCGAACCCGAACCGCGTGGCGAGGACAACGGGAATCAGCGGCTATCTGTGAACAAATTATCCCGCCTTAGCATGATGGACTTACGAAATATCGCGGTTCGCTACGGCATTTCGCACGAAGACCTTGTCCCGCTCAAAAAGCAAGATTTGATTTTTACACTGCTGAAAGCGCACACGGAACGCGGTGGCATCATTTATGCCTACGGTTCGCTGGAAATTTTGCCGGACGGCTACGGCTTTTTACGCAGCCCGCAAAATTCCTACCTTTCCGGTCCCGACGACATTTATATCAGCGCGAGCCAGATACGGCTTTTTGCCCTCAAAACAGGCGACACCGTTTCCGGTCAGATACGCACACCTAAAGACGGCGAGCGGTTTTTTGCCATGTTGCGGGTTGAAACAGTCAATTTTGACGATCCGTCTGTTGCCCAAAACCGCATTCCGTTTGACAACCTTACACCGCTGTATCCGAATAAAAAACTCAACCTTGAAACGCCGGGAGAGGAAGTTTCAACACGCATCATCAACCTGTTTTGTCCGATTGGCAAAGGCCAGCGGTCGATTATAGTCGCGCCGCCGAGAACCGGAAAAACGATAATGATGCAAAAAATCGCCAACGCGATAACTACGAACCATCCGGAAGTCTACCTTATCGTTCTGTTGATTGACGAGCGTCCGGAAGAAGTTACAGACATGGAGCGGACAGTCAGCGCCGAAGTGATTTCTTCCACATTTGACGAGCAGGCTAGCCGCCATGTGCAGGTTACCGAGATGGCTTTGGAGAAGGCCAAGCGCTTGGTTGAGCATAAACGCGATGTGGTGATACTGCTCGACTCGATAACGCGGCTTGCCCGCGCCTACAACCAGACAGTTCCCACTTCTGGCAAAATTTTGTCGGGTGGTGTGGATTCTAACGCCCTGCACAAACCCAAACGTTTTTTTGGCGCGGCGCGCAATATTGAAGAGGGCGGAAGCCTTACGATTATTTCTACCGCGCTTGTTGAAACGGGCAGCCGCATGGACGAGGTCATTTTTGAGGAATTCAAAGGCACGGGTAATATGGAGATAATTCTCGACCGCCGCATCTCGGATAGACGGCTGTTTCCTGCCATCAACGTCAAAAAGTCTGGCACCCGAAAAGAGGAACTGCTGCTTTCCGAAAAAGAATTGCAGCGCATCTGGATTTTGCGTAAATTTGTTAATCCTATGGAAGATCTTGAGGTTATCGAGTTCCTTATTGACAAGATCAAGAAAAGCAAGAATAATGAGGCATTCCTGAATTCTATGAATACTGGCGCGGCTGGTATGGATTGAATGGACTTGTGAGGTTTTTATGAAAGATGGTATACATCCTAACTATGAATTGACTTCGATTACATGCGCTTGCGGCAGTGTTATAGAGACACGTTCCACTATGAAGGACATTAAAGTTGAAATATGCTCCGCCTGCCATCCGTTTTTTACAGGCAAGCAAAAACTTGTTGATACCGCAGGACGCATCGAGCGTTTCCGCAAAAAATACAACATCAAGGAAGCGTGAAGCCGTCGCCAACAAATCTGAAATTTCTTATCTACGACTGCTGGTTTGCTGGCAGATTGGTGTAACGATGAAGCCGCGTATGCTAAACGCCGTTGCCGTATTGACGGCACGGTGTAAAGCAAAACTTTTGGCACGCTAACGCGAAGCGTATGTAGAACTCGCCAGTGGGTTATTCTTCCTCGAATTTTGAGATGAAAAGACGCAACAACTGGTCGACTGCTTCGCGTTCGTCTTCTCCCTCCGCCGTTATTTTTATTTCACTGTTGTACACCGCGCCCAATGTAATAATGCCTAGAATTGACTTTGCGTTGATGCGGTTCGAGTCCTGTTCAAAATATATAGACGATTTAAAATCTTTTGTTAGACCCACGATCAATGATGCCGGACGCGCGTGTATTCCGGCCCTATTTACAACTTTCACAAGTTCTTCAACCATAAATTAAATCTCCATTATTTGCGGCGGACTATTTCTATAACGCGGATTGTGACAGTACTCACTTTTCCACCAATGCGTTTTAACCATCCCGCAAAACGCCGTTTTTTAAGATTAGCTTTTATGTTATATCATTTTGCCCAAAATATACAGAGTTTGATTTTTCACTCTCTATCCACTTAAGAATATTGCGTTCAAACTCTTTTCCGGCATTGTATCCCATCTGTTTGAGACGCTCATTCATGACGGCAGTTTCCACCACTATGCAGCAATTTCGCCCCGGTTTTACCGGAATAGTTAATTTATGGACGCCCACACCTAGTATATCCGTAAATTCGTCTTTGCTCCCCAGTCGGTCATAATTTTTTTGCGGGTCCCAATTTTCAAGCTCGATTACAAGTTGAATCTGTTTTCTGTCACGTATCGCGCCGACACCGAAAAGGTGCGTGATGTTTATGACGCCTATTCCGCGTATTTCCATGTGATGCCCGATTATTTTATTCGCGCCGGTACCTACGAGCATGTTGCCGTTTATGCAGTGTATTTTCACCGCGTCATCAGCCACAAGACGGTGTCCTGATTTTATTAGCTCAAGGGCTATCTCGCTTTTTCCTATGCCCGACTCGCCCAAAAGCAACACTCCTATGCCGTATACTTCGATTAAAACGCCGTGCATTGTTTTTTGCGGCGCGAATATGGTAGAGAGTATCCGCAAAATGCGCACTACAAATTCTGTGGTGTTAAGATTTGTTACAAGCACTGGGCAGCCGACATGTTCTGCTTCCTCTGTAAAAAAGAGCTCCGGTTTTAGTCCGCACGTGAACACGCAGCACGGTATTTTATAATTAAAAAGTTGACTGATGATGGAAGTATTATTCTCTTCCGCCATTTTTTTTAGATATTCCACTTCACCGCGTCCGAATATTTGTATGCGGTCATTGGCAAAGACTTCAAAAAATCCCGATAAAGCGAGTCCAGGTCGGTTTATCTCTGGAACGCTGATGCAGCGCGATAATCCTTTGCGTCCGCAAAAGCAACTTAACTCCAGCGAATCATGCTCTTTTAGGTCTAAGCCCACGAGATCAAGAACCGTAAATTTTTTTTCGGACATTCTATATAGCTTATCCCTTCATACAATCAAATGTCCAGCCAGCGTGGTGAGACAACAGCAATTCTTATTTTAGAAATTTTTTACAAGAAGAAAGCCCGAAAATAACGATATAATTTATTTTATCTTAAGAATATACTTTAGTTTTCAATGCTTTTAATCCGTATTATAACATCTTACTGACCCGGCAATGAATATATTGACACAAGATTGGAATTGGGGTATAATTCGGGAATGAAAAAGCAAGACGGCAGGAAGCTGGGCAAAACGGCCCTGGAAGAAAGAAGAAGAATTA
>JAIRSV010000156.1 GCA_031255275.1 Proteiniphilum sp. | reverse complement strand
CCCGGATTCACGATCTGTTCTCTATTCCTGTGTCGGAGGGATAACCCGTTTACGGTTTCTCCCTCACTCTATTTATTGAACGGGTACCAATTTGACCGGAATTCATTCATTACGGATACGCCGCGCTCGCAGCGCCCGAAAAAAAATAAACCCCCGTCTCTTGTATACTCTGCTTTGTCTTTTAACGTGTATGTAATTACCTAAAGATCGCTTTCTTTCCTTCTCGCTCTCGAAACTTCCGTCCCGAAAGCGGGTGCAAAGATAATACCTTTCCCCTATATATTCCAAATATTATCCGAAGTTTTTTTTGTATTCAGGACAAAGAAACTGATTTTCAATTGTTATGTACTCTTCATTTCAATCTGCTTGTTTCATTATCTCTAATAATGACCCCGCTCTTTGAACGAAATGGCTACGAGGGTAGCTTCTTCGGAGAATAAATTTCAAATATTTCTCTGTTTATTTTGAATATTTTTTCTGTCGTCGCTTTTCAGGGGAATAGATCAATTTCTCTTTCCCGCTTAACCGTAACTTAATAGGTCAGGATGTGCGTGCTTGTGGCAATTTGCGGCGTTACTGCAAAACTCATCTCATTACCGTTCCGCAATACTATTATATCAATGGAGGCTGGCGTGTTCCAGTCGACATACTGGTTAAAGTTGAACAGATAAGAAAAAGCCGATTTGTATCGCCGGTTATTGGCAATGGCTGTCGATATGGCGTTGTACTGAGCTACATCCCAAAACATGCATTCTTTATAGCCGTTGGTATCGGTATAACGACTGTTTTTATCCCTGAAATTCATAGTTTCCGCAATAAAACGGCGATACCCTTCCGTGAGGGACTGGGAGGTGTGGTCAAAATCCTGTCCCTGTATACTGATCACCACGTCTCCCGGTAAAATGCCTGCCCGTGCAGCCGGAGAGTCGGGATCTACGGATACGACTGTCTTCAGGTTGTTCATATTATATCCGATGCCGGTGTAATTGTATTTCTGATAGTTTACCTGATAAGTGCCGAACGACTGATTTCCGGATCTCGGAAACATCTTTAATATGAGAGGGAGATTCATTTCCAAATAATCAAGCAAATCGTAATGACTGCTCAGCCGTTCCTGCACCAGGCTCTCCCAGATCAGCATTATCCCGCCTGCTTCAATGAATTTTCTGTCGTAGAAGCGGCACCCGAACTCAAGATTAAAGGCGATATCATCTACCCGAACTGCTTCTGACGGAGCATACAGAGGAATCTTCACCATTCTGTTGCTTCTTGTGTCGAATCGCCAAACCGGCTGATAGTTTCCGAGAGTGGGTGTATCGGCCTTGAACATCGGATTGTTTTCATAATGATAATAGGTCTGGATGATAAAATCGGGATCTATCGGATCATATTGTAATCCCACCCCGGCCAGTGCGCGAATAAATATAGCATTGATCCGCTCGTCGAGATGCATCGTGCTTTCATCGGAAGACGAAAAAGCAAAGGTTCGGTAGTTATAAAAAAGGGCGTCTTCGTTGACGGTCGTTTTCACCGGCATCAAAAAACGCCTGTCCTGTATGTCTTCCAAACTGTAAAAAGCAAATACCGGCGCTAACTGTGCTTCACTGATCGCATTTACGTGACGGCAATTTTTCCCGATTGTGATCTCCCTAAAAGTGTGTTCGAAATTGCGAACGGCTATGGTCATGGTTTCCGGATACTGATTGAGCCATGACATAACGGTTTGGTATGATTTGAGATATGTGCCGTTATGGTTTACGGAGAGGATGATGTCGTTGAGTTTCAGTCCCGCTTTCTCGGCGGGTGAACCGGGTGTAATATCTATGATAACCGGCTCTTTGTATCCCCAGCTTTTGTCGTCACTGATTTCGAATGTAAAACCGAAGGTGCAGGTTATATCCTGACTTTGGGCTAATAGATTTTCCGCAAAAATAAATGTGGTCAAAAAAATAACCGAAAGGGTTTGCTTCATTATGAAAATTAACTGTTTGTTAAACTTGAATCGCAAAGATATGCAATTTTCTCAATTTTATTTAGCGTGTGCTTTTTTACTGTCAAATATTGAGAGAAATATTTACAATTTCCTATCTTTGTCATGTTTGATTTATAATTTAAAAGGAAGGTCAATTGTTGACAATCTCCCGAATACAGCTAAGACAATGCTTACCATTATTAAAAACGATCCCTGGCTCAACCCTTACGCCGAAGCAATTGAGGGGCGCCGTAATTTTTACCTGAAACGGCTGTCCGATCTCACACAGGCCGGACGGATCACTCTTTCCGACTTCGCGAGTGGCTACCTCTATTTCGGATTGCACAAAACCGAAGATGGATGGGTGTTTCGCGAATGGGCGCCGAATGCTACCGAAATTTTTCTCGTGGGTACCTTCAACGACTGGCAGCGGCGGGAATCATTTCGTTTGAAACGGATGAACAATGGCGTTTGGGAGGTGAAGATACAGCCCGGATGTATCCGCCACCAGGATCTTTACAAGTTGCATGTGAGCTGGAATGGCGGTTCGGGGGAACGTATCCCTGCGTGGTGCAGGCGTGTGGTGCAGGACGGGCATACTCTGATCTTCTGCGCGCAGGTGTGGGAACCCGAAGACAGGTATATCTTCAAACATACGGCGGACTTCAAACCGGATTGCTCGCCTTTGCTCATTTACGAAACTCATACGGGTATGTCTACGGAGGACGAGAAAGTGGGTTCTTATAACGAATTTAGAGAAAACGTACTGCCCAGGGTAAGGGAGAACGGGTATAACGCTATCCAGATTATGGCCATTCAGGAACATCCCTACTACGGTTCGTTCGGCTATCATGTCTCCAGTTTTTTCGCGCCTTCCTCCCGCAACGGTACGCCTGATGAGCTGCGAAGGCTGATTGACGCTGCTCACGAAATGGGTATTGCCGTCATCATGGACATTGTCCATTCGCACGCCGTGAAAAATGAATTGGAGGGTATTGCCCGGATGGACGGAAGTTATGATCTCTATTTCTCCGGGGATCCGAACAGGAGAATTCACCAGGCATGGGACTCGCTCTGCTTTGATTATGGAAAAAATGAAGTGTTGCATTTCCTGCTTTCCAACTGTAAATACTGGATGGAAGAGTTTCGGTTTGACGGGTTCCGGTTCGACGGCGTTACTTCGATGCTGTACTACAGCCACGGACTGGAAGAGAGTTTCGGTTCGTATGGCGACTATTATAACGGACGCCAGGATCCGGATGCTATTTGCTATCTCACGCTGGCTAACCAGCTTATCCACGAGATTAATCCCCGTGCCGTCACCATTGCCGAGGAGGTAAGCGGTATGCCGGGACTGGCGCTGGATATACAATCGGGGGGCTACGGGTTTGACTATCGCATGGCGATGAATATTCCCGACTTCTGGATCAGGATGATCAAGGAGAAAAGGGACGAGGAGTGGTCTCCCGGCGCTATCTGGTGGGAAATAACCAACCGGCGTGCCGATGAAAGGACTGTTTCTTACGTGGAGAGTCACGATCAGGCGCTGGTGGGTGATAAGACAATTATCTTCAGACTGGTGGATGCTGACATGTACTGGTTCATGTCGAAGCTGACGGGCAGTTCTCACTCCGTAGACCGCGGTATCGCGCTGCATAAGATGATCCGCCTGGTAACGGCGACTACTATTAACGGCGGTTATCTTAACTTCATGGGTAACGAGTTCGGACATCCCGAATGGATCGACTTTCCGCGGGAGGGTAACCGCTGGTCTTACAAATATGCCCGTCGCCTGTGGCATCTGGCGGACGATCATAACCTGAAGTATCATTATCTGGGTGATTTCGACAGGGCGATGATACGGCTCATCCGGTCTGTCCCCGATTTCCAGGCGCTTCCGCTGGTGAAGGTTTGGGATAAGAATGATGATAACACGCTGGCGTATATGCGGAACGATCTGCTCTTTGTCTATAATTTCAACCCGCAAAAATCGTACAGCGACTACGGCATCCCGGTTCCCGCGGGCGAATACGAGATAGCGCTCAATACCGACTGCCGGGAGTTCGGAGGTTTCGGCCTGAACGATGATTCTCTTCACCATTTCACAATGTTCGATCCGCTTTATGCAAAAGAGAATAAAGGGTGGCTGCAACTTTATCTGCCTGCCCGAACGGCCATTGTGATGAAACGATGTAAATAAGTATGACTAACGAAAATGATATATATGAATAGTATAAATAATATGGACGGGGCTTTTTACCCGTTTAAATTCGAGCCGATTCTTAAACCGGTTATCTGGGGAGGTTCGGATATTTGCCGTTTCAAGAAGATTGAACCTCTCCGGGAAGGTATCGGCGAGAGCTGGGAAATTTCGGGCGTACACGGCAATGTTTCCCGCGTGTCCAACGGCCGCCTGGCGGGAACATCGCTCAACGATCTGCTCGCCCGCAACGGAGAGGGGCTGGTCGGAAAAAAGGTGTATCAGAAGTTCGGAAATATCTTTCCGCTGCTCATCAAGTTCATTGACGCACGGGAAGACCTTTCCATCCAGGTTCACCCGGACGACGCGCTGGCGAAAAAACGGCACAGTTCCTTCGGGAAAACCGAAATGTGGTATGTCATCAACGCGGCGCCGGGCGCATACCTCTATTCCGGATTCAAGGAAAGCATCACGCCGGAAGAATATCCGGAGACGGTGAAAAATAATACATTCACCGACAAGCTCAGGAGGTATGACGTGAGGGCGGGCGACGTGTTTTATCTTCCCTCCGGACGTGTACACGCCATCGGCGCGGGGTGCTTCATCGCCGAGATACAACAGACGTCTGACATTACTTACCGCATTTATGACTACAACCGCAGGGATGCCGCCGGCAACAGCCGCGAACTTCATACGGAACAGGCCAGGGATGCCATTGACTTCAAGGTGTATGATTCGTACAAAACGGAGTATGTGAAAAAACCCAACTCTCCCGTCAAAATAGTTGCATCGCCCTACTTCACTACCCAGCTGCTGGAAATGGATATTCCGATTGAACGGGATTACTCGGCGCTTGATTCGTTCGTGATCTACATCTGCATGGCCGGCCGCTGTGCCGTGAGGGACGACAGGGGTAACCGCGAATTTATCCGCCGGGGTGAATCCATGCTTATTCCGGCTGATACGCAGTCGGTGACGATCATTCCGGACGAGTTTTCCGAGCTGCTGGAGACTTGCGTGGCATGAGGGGGGGGTATACGGATAAGACAAAAAACGGAATAATGAGAGGTATTTTATTAATCAACGCGGGAACTCCCGCAAGCACGGCGACGGGCGACGTGAGGGAATTTATTGCTGCCGTGCTTTCCGACCCGCTTCTGACGGGGAAATCTGAATGGTGGTCGAAGTTCTTTGCCAAAAACATCACTGCGCCGGGCACGGGGCGGAGGATTTCCGAAAGATATGAGCGTATCTGGCATAAGGGCGAACCGGCGACTTCTCCCCTGATATTCCACATGCGGGAACTGGCGCGAAAGCTGGAAAAGCAGAAGGAAACTCCCGTGGAGATCGCCATGCGTTATGGCAAGCCGGATATTGCTTCCGCCTTCAGAGAGCTGGAAAGGAGGTGCCCGCTGCTGCACGAGGTGATCGTCTTCCCGCTGTTTCCCCACTACGCGCAGTCTACCACTCAGACGGTGAAGGATATGGTGGGAAATGTCTTCTGCCGGCGTCCCCACTCCTTCAGGCTGAAGTTTGCCGAACCGTATTACAGTCACCCTGCCTTTATCCGCGCCCTCTCTTTGCACGCAAAACCTTTTCTGGACGGTATGGACAGGCTGGTTTTCTCTTATCACAGCCTTCCTCTGGCGCAGGTGGAGGCGGGGTGGAAAAAGGGTAAGGAATATGATTATGTGTATCAGTTGAAGGAGACTAACCGCCTGTTTTGCGAGAAACTGGAGATTGATCCGCATGATACGCTCCTTTTCTATTCTTCGCAGAGGGGCAGGAAATGGCTGAATCCCTTCCTCAACGCTGAGATTGGCGACTTGCCCGGGCTGGGCTGGAAGAATGTGGCCGTGATCACTCCCGGCTTTCCCGTCGATAACCTGGAGACGCTTTATGACGTCGACATCGAGGCGCGCAGGCTGTTTATGGAGGCGGGGGGCGAAAAGTTTGCCTTTATCCCGGCGCTGAACAGCAGCGATCTGTGGGTGGAGGCTATTTGGAAAATTATAGAGATGTCGCGATAAAAGCAATCTTTGCCTGCTTGCCGATCCTGCCTGCAGGGGCCCGTTTTCCCTGTCCGGGAAACCGGGGGGAGGATCCGCGACTTGACGCCTGTCTTCTCTGCTGAGGACAGGCGGTATCTTACCCGAAAAATACCATAATCGTGCTATTTCACGCCTGTACAATACTGTCTATCTTTACCGGAAACTTTTTAATACACATCATTATGGCAAAGATAGCCGATAAATTAACAGATTTGGTGGGGCATACGCCCTTGATGAGACTCAACCGGTTTATGAAATCGGAAGGGGTCAGAGCCAGTATCATTGCAAAGCTGGAGAGTTTCAATCCTCTGGGGAGCCTGAAAGACCGTACGGCGCTGGCAATGGTTGAGGATGCCGAAGAGAGGGGTTTGCTGAAGGCCGGTTCGGTCATCATCGAGCCGACAAGCGGCAATACGGGTATAGGACTGGCTTTTGTTTCCTGCATCAAGAAATACAAACTCATCCTCACCATGCCCGAAACCATGAGCCTTGAGAGAAGAAATCTGCTGAAAGCGCTTGGCGCCGAGCTGGTGCTGACGCCGGGAATCGACGGGATGAAGGGGGCTATTGCGAAGGCGTTGCAGTTGCAGGCGGAATTGCCCGGGACGGTCATCCTGCAGCAGTTCGGAAATCCTGCCAATCCGGCGGTACACTATCGCACTACGGGCGAGGAGGTATGGCGCGATACCGGCGGACGGACGGATATTTTTGTGAGCGGCGTGGGTACGGGCGGCACGGTGAGCGGTGCGGGAAAACGGTTGAAGGAGTTGAATCCCGATGTCAGGGTGGTGGCGGTTGAGCCTGTCGATTCGCCGGTACTCTCGGGCGGCAAGGCGGGAAGTCACAAGATTCAGGGGATCGGAGCAGGTTTTGTCCCTGACATTTATGATGCTTCCGTGGTGGATCAGGTGATCACCGTGTCGAATGACAATGCGATCCTCACGGGACGGAAACTGGCTGCTACGGAGGGACTGCTCGCGGGTATATCGTCCGGGGCGGCAGCCTTTGCCGCTCTTCAGCTGGCGCAAAATCCCGAAAACGAGGGGAAAAACATCGTGGTGATTTTGCCTGATACGGGGGAACGTTATCTTTCGACCTTGCTTTATGCTTTCGACGAATATCCGTTAAGCAACTTCAGTCAGTAATTCGCGCTGCGCTTTTTTAAGAAGTTGAGAAGTAAAGAAGTTAAGAAGTAGAGAAAACCAGCTCGGGGAACGCCCGAGCTGGTTTTCTCCCCATCATCACATCATCACACTGATTTGCGAGACTCCAACAACACACTGCTTTTTCTTCTCGCACCGTGCGAGACTCCAACAACACACTGTTTTTTCTTCTCGCACCGTGCGAGACTCCAACAACACACTGCTTTTTCTTCTCGCACCGTGCGAGACTCCAACAACACACTGCTTTTTTCTTCTCGCACCGTGCGAGACTCCAACAACACACTG
>JAIRSV010000099.1 GCA_031255275.1 Proteiniphilum sp. | reverse complement strand
GTCCTCCGTTCCGGAGGGGTTTTTTGTCGGATTCCAAATTTTAATACAAATTTTATTTACCCCATGATTGTACAGGGATTATTTGTTTCTTTCGCGAAAACGGGTTTCGGTGACCTGAGAGGGGACGCCCCAAGGTGCCCGGCGGAGGGGCGTGTCGCCTGTACGGAGGCTGTGTCGCGTCCGGGGGCGCCTGCTGCCTGTGCGGGGGGGACTGCTGCCTGTGACGGGGTCTTCCCGGGATTGTTTCCGGTGCTCCCCGAGTCATTTTTGGTGTCCCCCGAATCATTTTCGGCGTCCCCCGAATCATTTTCGGCGTCCCCCGAATCATTTTCGGCGTCCCCCGAGTCATTTTCGGCGTCCCCCGAATCATTTTTGGCGCGCCCTGAGTCATTTTCGGCGCGCCCCGGGTCATTTTCGGCGCGCCCGGAATCGGTTTCGGTTTCCCCCGCTTCACCCGGGGATGGTTTCTTTGCTTTGGTGTTAAATATCAATTAATAATAAATTCTAAAAAGAAAAAGCTATGGTAATGAGGGTGCATGATTGGTTGTCTAAAAGCCACGAGGGTTTATATACTCAGACGGGGCTTACGTTTGGTTATCTGCTGCTGACGGATAATCGGGAGAGAATGGGTTTTGGTGCGACTTCGCCTGAGGGGCAGTGGCTCGACGGAGAGGTGGTGCCGAAATGGGTGTCGTTCAAAGGGGCGTATGATGCGTGGCTGGATCCGGCGGAGAGGTCGGCGAGCAAGACGCTCAAGCTTACGGAGGCCGAGGAGGCGTTTGTTCCGTTTTACCGGAAGTTGTATGCGGCGCTGAAGAACGGACTGTTTATCACGGATGATGATCTCATTCACATGGGATTTCCCGCCCGTACAAGCGGTCCGCGTCATCCGGCGCCGGTGGCGAAGGAAGCCCCGGATTCGGATGCGGATACGTCGGTGAGGGGGCGTGTGACGGTTTCCTTCTTCGACCGCGGCGGAAAGCATAAAAAGGGGAAGCCCGACGGGCAGCATTGTGTGGAGATTGCCTGGGTGTTGAGTGATGTGCCGGTCTCGCGATGGGACGGGCTGACGCACTCGACGGTGGATACCAATTCGCCCCTGACGCTGGCTTTTGAAAATGATGTGCGCGGCAAAACCATGTATTATGCCCTGCGGTGGGAGAATACGCGCGGGGAAAAGGGGCCGTGGAGCGAAATCCTGAATGTGGTTGTCCCCTGAGTGCGTGACGGGTATGTTTTATGGTTGTTTTCATTCTTAATTAAATGTCAAAAGTAATGTTGAAAAGGTTTTCATTTTTTATGGCGGCTTCCGTGCTGCTGGTGCTGTGTGCTTCGTGCATTATGGATCATCCCGAGGCGGTGATGCCTGTGAGTATTGATTTTGAAGAGGTGGACGACGGGATGATGACGCTTTTTGTGGGCGATACGGCTGTGCTGAGGGTGACGATTCTGCCTGAGGGTACTTCCGACAAAAAGGTGAAGTGGTCTAGCGACAATGCTTACGTTGCGTCTGTCGAGGAGACGGATGAGGAGGGCGTGGCGCTGGTGATTGCCGAACATGAGGGTGATGCGGAGATCGTTGCGGCCACCTCCAAGCGTGCGGTGTCTGCCGTCTGCGAGGTTACGGTGCTGCCGAAGCCGACTGAGGAGCCGGTGGAGGGCGGGGAATAACCCGTCGCTGCTGTCGGTGTATCTTCCGATAATATAAGGGGCAGATCTGAGTGATCTGCCCCTTTTTTGATGCCGCAACGGCGCTGTTATCTCACAAATCGGCTGTGTCGGGAGAGTTTCTGCCCGGACAGCGCGGGTGAACAGGCCGTTTCAGCGTTGAAAACGTGATGTGAACCGGTATGTATTGCAGGATCCGAGAATGCCGATGCCGTTTTCGATATTCGAATGGATCAGCACCGGCTCGCTGATCGGTGATTCCCAGGTGCGTTCGAACCGTTCGCCCGAAATCAGATACAGATACAGGTCTTTTGTGATTTCTCCTATTTCTATGACGTATTCCGTCTCTCGGCCGGGGCCGTCGACGCCGTCACCGTCGCCGGTCGCGTCACCGTCGCCGGTCGCGTTGCCGTTGCCGTAAATCACGTCGTCATTGAGGACGTCCTGATACATGAAATCAAACAGGATCTCTTTTCCGTTGACAAACCGGTCGCTGAACAGATTCTTTGTCCGGTAGTATCTTTCTTCGCCGTCGTCGAAGAGGTCATCAAAGAGATTCCCGCCGTCGCTGATATTGTTCTTCAGAATATCGGCGATCTCCAGCTCCAGGGCGTATTCTCCCGCCGGATTGCCGTCGTGGTAGAAATACTGCGTGGCTTTTATGTAATAATAGTTCTCTTCGGCGGCCGCGTCCGTCAACTTCAGCTGTACCTTCATCCTGCGGTATTCGATCTGTCCGTATGCGCCCTCTTCCCTTTCGAGGGTGACGGTGGAATCGGTGACCGTGACGACGGGCTTTTTCGGGATGAGGGTCTGTGCGGTGAATTTGCCGAATCCGCCGGCGGTGACTTCTATCTTTATTCTGTCGCCGGCTTTCGGGGTGTAGCTTCCCATGTAGGTGCCTTCGCCGAAGTGGATGAGCGGCCCGCCCAGGGGCGCGTCGTTCACCGAGAGCGACACCGTGGCGTCGGAGATGGGGCTGAGCGGCGTCTGTTCTCCGAGGACGAACCGGCTGCGGGAGAGGTGCAGCGAGACGGCGGAGCCGGGTGTGAGGATTCCGTTCATCACCGGCCGGGGGGCGGTGACGGTGCCGTTGAAGCTGATCTCCTTTTCGCAGGAGGAGAGGCTGACGGCAAGGAGGAGCAGGAGGAGCGGGAGGGTTTGTCTGTTACGTTTCATTGTGATGGGGATTGTGTGTCAGAATTTAATCATATAGCTCACCGACGGGAGGACGGGAAAGAGGGTGGCCTGATGCAGGCTCTTTTTTGATTTCCATTCGCCCGTGCCGAGGTCTTTGCTCTCTTCGGACCGGACGAATACGTAGAAGGGATTCAGGCGGTTGTATGCGTTATAGACGCTGATATTCCAGGTGCTCAGGTTTCCCCGCCGGGTTTTTTTGTGGAAATTCACGCCCAGATCGAGCCGGTGGTAGCTGTCGTACCTGAAATTGTTTCGCGCCTCTACGTATGCGTAGGTGGCGGGGTAGTACGGGTACCGGTATGTGGGCGAATCGGAGGCGGTAAATTCGTGGAAGGCAAAGGTGGCGGCGTTGCCCGTGCTGAAGACCCATGAGGCTGACATATCGATCTTTTCCGAGAACCGGTGCATGGCGGTGAGGCTGATGTCGTGCCGTCGGTCATATTTGGCCGGAAACCGTTTTCCGTTGTTGATGACGTTGCCCGGCCGGTCGAAAATCCTGTCGGATTTCGACCAGGTGTATCCCAGCCAGCCGGTGGTGTTGCCGAACGATCGCTGTGCGAGGAACTCGATGCCGAAGGCCGTGCCGCGGCCCATGCTCACCTTCTCTTCCCAGTTGGAGGAGGCGCCGACGAAGGAGGCACCCTCTTTGTATTCGAGCAGGTTTTCCATCGTCTTGTAATAGCCTTCCACGGAGAGTTCGGCGATGTGCGCGAGCGAATAGAATATGCCTGCCGCGTACTGATGTGACTTCATGGGTTTGATCCTGGAGGTGGCCGGTACCCAGAGGTCGGTCGGCATACTGACGATGTTGGACGAGAGCATGTGGATATACTGGTTCATCATCGCGTAGCCGGCCTTCAGCGAGAGGTCGTCGCCGAGCAGCACGCGCAGCCCTGCCCGCGGCTGAAGGGAGAAGTAACTGTCGCCCTGCACGTGAAACGAGGAGAGGTGTATGCCCAGGTTTACCTTGAACATCGGGCCGAAGGTGATATTGTCTTCCAGGAAGGTGGCCGTTTCGAGCGCGTACACCCTGGGGCTTCCGGTCACCGTGTCGATACGTTCCTCCTGCGGCCCGGAGTCGGAGGTGATCTTCAGCGAGATGACGTCGGGCGCGAATGTGTGACTGGTGAGGGCGGCGCCGAATTTGACGTCGTGATTGACGTTTGGCGTATAATCGAAGTCAGACTTCAGCGTCAGGTCCCGTATGCCGGAATTATAGGTGAGGTGTGTCTCCTCCTTCTCCCGTTCGTAGCCGAACTCCGGGGGGTAACGCGTCTCGCTCCTGTAGCTGCCGCCCAGGGTAGAACGGTAGCGGGTGTATGAGGCGCTGGTGTTCATAAACAGCTTGTTGCTCAGGATGCGGCTCCAGCGAAGGGTGGCGATGGCGTTGCCCCAGTCCCAGTCGAGCGTCTCTTCTCTGATCTCCGAGCCGGAGCTTTGTGACGGGGTGCCGGTTTTCATATAGACGGCGTCGTCGCCGAAATAGGTGCTGAGATAGAGCTTGTCTCTCTCCGAGAGTTTGTGGGTGAATTTGGCGTTCACGTCATAAAAGTAATAGCCGGCCCCTTTCACGTCACCGCCGTCGTCCTCCTGCGCCATCCTGATGAACGGTCGGGCGAGGATGTCGATATAAGTCCTCCGCAGGGATATGTTGAAGGTGGTTTTTTCCTTCACGATGGGGCCTTCCAGCTGCAGTTTGGAGGCGATCAGCCCGATACTTGCCGTACCGCGGATTTTTTTGTCGTCGCCGTCCTTCATCCTCACGTCGACCACGGACGAGAGCCGTCCGCCGAACCGTGCCGGGAAGCTGCCTTTGTAGAGGGATACGTTCTTCAGCGCGTCGCTGTTGAATACCGAGAAGAAGCCGAGGGAGTGGTTGACGTTATACAGCGGTACTCCGTCGAGGAGGAGGAGGTTTTCGTCCGGCCCTCCTCCCCGCACATAGAGTCCGGCTGATCCTTCGGTTCCCGACTGTACGCCGGGCAACAGTTGCAGTGCTTTGATCAGGTCGTTTTCGCCAAAGAGGGTCGGGATGTTTTTTATCTGTTCGACCGGCACATCCACGGCGCTCATCTGCGAGCCTCTGACGCCTGTTTCGGAACGGTTTCCGATCACGGTCACCTCCTCCAGCATGTTGTCTCTGTCCAGCCGGATGTTCAGCACCGTGTCGTTTTCCAGGCGAAAGGCTATTTTCGGCTTTCCGTAGCCGATGTAGGAATATTCGAGGGAGACTTCTCCGGCCGGCAGCGTCAGCGAATAGTAGCCGAAGTTATTGGTCACCGTCCCTCCGGAGGAGCCGGCGTCGAAAACGATCGCGGAGATAAGAGGTTCGCCGTTTTCGCGGTCGGTGACGTATCCGCTTATCGTGTGGCGCTGCGAAAAAACCGGATGTGCCGTCGCGAACAGCAATATCAGGTATGGCAGGGTTTGTTTCATCATAAGAATCGAATGTTTGCAGGTTTCTTTTGTCAGCGTAAATCCGGTGAGGATGCGGTATGACCGGTGTTCCGGTCATAATTTCCGCACACCCATATTATATAAGGTGAATGACTGTATGTCCGCATTTTCCTCAATCGTTTTGGAGAGGGGCTTTCCCGCTCCGTGTCCGGCGTTCGTGTCAATCCGGATCAGTACGGGATTTGATCCGCCCTGCTTCTCCTGCAGCTCGGCGGCAAACTTGAAGCTGTGCGCCGGTACCACCCTGTCATCATGGTCGGCCGTGGTGATGAGCGTTGCCGGATACCTCACGCCTTCCCTCACGTTGTGGACGGGGGAGTATCCCAGCAGGTATGCAAACATTTCGCTGCTCTGCTCAGCCGTCCCGTAATCATACGCCCAGCCGGCCCCGGCCGTGAAGGTATGATAGCGCAGCATGTCCAGCACGCCGACCGCGGGCAGCGCTACTTTGAACAGGTCGGGACGCTGCGTCATGCAGGCGCCCACCAGGAGTCCGCCGTTTGAGCCTCCTTTGATGGCCAGGTAATCGGGAGAGGTGTAACCCTGTTCGATCAGGTATTCTCCCGCGGCGATGAAGTCGTCGAACACGTTCTGCTTCTGCATCCGGATTCCCGCAGTGTGCCATTTCTTGCCATATTCTCCGCCGCCTCTCAGGTTAGGGACGGCGTATATGCCTCCGTTTTCCATCCAGACCGCGTTGCCGACCGAAAAGCCCGGCGTAAGGCTTGCGTTGAATCCGCCGTAACCGTAAAGAATGGTCGGGTTTTTTCCGTTGAGTTCGATTCCCTTTTTGTACGAAATGATCATGGGTATCCTTGTTCCGTCTTTGGAGGTATAGAATACCTGTTTCGACTCGCAGTCATCGGAGTTGAATTTCGCTTTCGACTTTTCGTACACCGTCGTTACGCCCTCCGTCGGTTCGTACGCATAGATCGTTCCCGCCGTGATGTAGTTCGTGAACGTGAAATAGAGTGTCGTATCTTCTCTCTTTCCGCCGAAACCGCTCACAGTTCCCACGCCCGGAAGTTCGACTTCACGTACCGGATTCCCCTGATAATCGTACTGCTTTACCTGCGAAATGGCGTCTTTCATGTAACGGGCAAAGAAATATCCCGCACCGGTGGCGGGTGTGAGTACGTTTTCCGTCTCGGGAATGAAATCGACCCAGGGTGCGGACGGGTTTTTGGCGTCAGCCGTTACGATCCTTCCGTTGGGAGCGTCCCTGTCGGTGACGATGAAGAGTTTGTCGCCTTCGCTTTCGATCACGTAATGGTCGTTGTCGAAATTGTCTGCGAGGGTGATGATTTCACTGTCCGGGTCAGTCAGGTCTTTGATGTACAACTCATTTCCGTAGGTGGAATTGGCTGCGGTTATGATCAGGTATTTATCGTCTTCCGTCACCGAACCGCTGATATAACGCCTTTTCCTGTCAAGTCCGAAAACGGTTTTGTCTTCCGACTGCGGCGTTCCCAGTTTGTGGTAATACAGCCTGTGCCGGTCCGTCATGGCAGAAAGTTCGCTTCCGTCCGGTTTGTCATAGCGCGAATAGTAGAATCCTTCGTTTCCTTTCCACGAGATGCCGCTGAATTTGATGTCGGTGAGGGTGTCTTCCCGTATCGTTTTGGAGGCTACGTCCATGATGATGACTTTTCGCCAGTCGCTTCCTCCTTCCGAAATGGCATAGGCAACCGTCTTGCCGTCTCTTGAAAATTGCAGGTCGGCCAGAGAAGTTGTTCCCTCTTCCGAGAATTTGTTCGGGTCGAGGAAGACCTCTTCGTTACCGTCACGGTCTTTCCGGTATAGAACATACTGGTTCTGCAGCCCGTTGTTTTTGTTATAAAAGGTGTAATCTCCTTCGACGAACGGGGCTCCGATTTTCTCGTAATTCCACAGATCTTCCAGTCTGTCTTTGATTTGGTTCCGGAAAGGGATCTTCTTCAGGTAACCGAATGTTACTTCATTCTGGGCTTTCACCCAGGCGGCGGTTTCGTCTGAGCGGTCGTCCTCCAGCCAGCGGTACGGGTCTTTGACCTCCGTGCCGAAACAGGTGTCCGTCACGTCCGCTTTCCGGGTTTCGGGATAAGCCATCGTCGCAGCCTGTCTTTTTTCCTGATTGCACGAAATCAGGGCAGTAGCAATACACATAGAGAGAATAAAATTTTTCATTTTGAGGTGTTTTTTTAATTACAGGCAAAAGTAACGCTTTATAACCAAAGTTAAAAGCATTTATCGGAATACTTTGCGGAAGTTTTTTGCAGTGTCGGGGGGGGTGTCGGCTGTATCCGATCTGAGTTAAAGTGAACTGTGCCGGATTCGAACCGGCGACCTCTGCCCTGTCAAGGCAGCGCTCTAAACCTGCTGAGCTAACAGTTCGAGCCACAAAAGTACGGAAAAATATGATATATTCATCATTTATCCCCAGAAATCGTAAAAATGATGAACGGGGCCGTGTCCTTTGCCGATTTCATATCCGGCGCCGGCTGAAATGGCGCGGTCGATGTAATTTTTCGCCTTCGCCACGGCGTCGTTGAGCGGCAGCCCGTGCGCCAGAAAGGCGGCGATGGCCGATGAGAGCGTACAGCCGGTGCCATGCGTGTTCCGGGTTGCGATGCGCCGGGACGCCAGTTCGATAACTTCGCCGGTTTCGGCATTATAGAATACGTCCACCAGTTCCTCCTCCGCCAGGTGTCCGGCTTTCAGCAAAACCGAGACGGAATTGCCGAAGGAGAGGTCTTTCACGACTAAAGGCAACTCTTTCTGGCTGCGGATCTTTTTTCCGAGCAATATTTCCGCTTCGGGAATGTTGGGCGTTATGACGCGGACACAGGGAATCAGTTCTTCTTTCAACGTGCCGATGGCTTCGTCCCGGAGCAGCTTGTCGCCGGAGGTGGCGACCATTACCGGATCGAGTACAATATTCCTGATGGCGTATCCGGAGAGTGTCTCCTTCACCGACCGGATGAGTTCGGAGGAGTGGAGCATTCCTATTTTGACGGCGTCTGCGCCCGTATCGTCCAGCACGGAGCGGATTTGTCCCGCGACAAAGGGTACCGGGACGGGATGGACGCCGGTCACGCCGACCGTATTCTCGTCTACGACGGCTACAATAACCGTTGCGCCGTAGCACCCGCAGGCCGAGAATGTCTTGAGATCGGCCTGGATCCCCGCGCCTCCGCTCGGGTCGCTGCCTGCAATGGACAGCGCCCGCCTGTAGTGTTTTTTTTCTATATCAGCCATCGTTCCTGTCTGTATGCGCTGTCCCAGAAAAGCCATTCGAGTCTGGCGCTTGTGATGAAGGCTTTGGTCATGGCCTGCTGCTGTTCTTCGGTACACTGTGCTGCGATTTGGTCGCAGATGGAGACGGCCAGGGTTACGGATTTTTCAAAATCCTCGCCTCCGTAGGTGTCTATCCAGCTTTGGTATGGATTATTTCCCTCCGTCTGATTCGCCAGGATATAATCACCCACTTCCTTGTATATCCGAAAACAGGGTAGTACTGCTGCCAGCGCCACTTCTACGGGCGCACCGCCCAGCTGCTTCCAGAGGACGGAGGTGTATAACAGACAGCTTGGTGAGGCTTCCGTCGCTCTGCCGTTTTTCGACTCGCGAATAAATGATTCGTGCAATGCTTTTTCTACGGTCAGGGAGTCGCCGGCAAAACCGACGAATGCTTCGATATGCGCGGGATCGCTTAATTTTGAGGCGATTCCGGTCAATATTTTTCCGTAGTCCGACAGGTAGACGGCGTCTTGACGGATGTAGAATATGAAGACTTCCTTCGACAGTACTCCGCTGATTAACTCTTTGATAAACGGATGCTTCAAGATTGCATCATAGACGGGCTTTGCTGATTGCCACGCTTTTTCACTCCACTTCATAATTACTTTATTTTTTTTGATTGATATACGATGTCACGCAGCTGCGACGCTGCCTGCCGGGGTACGGCTGCCGACATGATGGCTGATACGACTGATATGCCCTCTGCGCCGGCCTGTATCACGGCCCGTGCATTGCCGGGATGGATGCCGCCGATGCCGACGCCGGGATGCCTGGACAGGGTTGATATTTCGCGGATACCCGTCAGACCCAGTTCCGTTGCCGTATCCGTCTTGGTCGGAGTGCTGAAGACGGGGGATATTCCGATATAATCTATCTCCAGCGTATTGGCGTCCAGTGCATCCTGTATGCTTTCGACGGAGAGGCCGATTATTTTCTCTTTTCCCAGTATCCTTCGCGCCACGTCGCAGGGGAGGTCGGTCTGGCCGATATGCAGCCCCTCTGCGTCGCAGGCCAGTGCGATGTCGAGTCTGTCGTTGATGATCAGCGGGATATTGTATGGCTTCAGGCAGGCTTTGAGGGATAGGGCTTGCCGATAAAATTCCCTTGAGGTGCAGCTCTTTTCGCGGAGCTGCACCATGCTGACTCCGCCTTCTGCGGCCTCTTTCACAATATATTCCAGGGGTCGTCCCTGCGACTGCGAACGGTCGGTAACCAGGTAGAGGCTCAGGTCGAAATGCTTCATAGCCGGATCTGCTTCCTGATGATCTCTTCGTCGAGGTTAAAAAGCATGTCCAGAAAATTCACCTGCAGCGTGCCGTTTCCTTTGGAGTATCCTGCGGCTGTCTCTCCGGCTATGCCCATGACGAACATGGCGTGGGTGGCTGCTTCGAGGCGGTTCGGATTGACGGCGGCGAATGCGCCGACGATGGCTGACGCCGTACATCCCATGCCGGTGACTCTGGCCATCATCGGATTTCCGTTCTTTACGGTCTCTACGGTGATTCCGTCTGTGATATAATCCGTTTCGCCGCTGACGACTACGGTGGAACCGGATTCGCGGGCCAAGGCTTTTGCCGGATTCAGTGCGTCTTCGGAAGCGTTTGTGCTGTCTACGCCTTTGGTTTTTGCGCCGGCGTTGAACAGGGCGATTATTTCTGAGGCGTTGCCGCGGATGATCGAGGGTTTGCACTCTTCTATGATCTGCGTGCATACCTGCGAGCGGTAGGCGGTAGCCCCGGCGCCTACGGGATCGAAGATGACCGGAATCTGTCTTTCAAGCGCCGTTTTGCCGGCGATCAGCATGGCGCTTACCCAGCCGGCGTCGAGGGTGCCGATGTTGATTACGAGCGATGAGGCGATGCCGGCCATTTCGGCCGCCTCGTCCGTGGAATGGGCCATTACCGGCGACGCTCCCACTGCCAGCAGTGCGTTTGCCGAATTGTTCATCGCTACATAATTGGTGATGTTATGTACGAGAGGTGATTGTTTCCTCACAAGGTTCAGGTCGCGAACCAGACGGTCAATACTTGTCATTTTACTTTGGTTTTTTAATTCACAGTTTTTTTAATTCATCCATTGCCGCCTCTTTGCGGCTGTTGCATGTTCACTGCTCGGGGGGAGTAAAAAAAAGCCGTTCCATATAGATGAAACGGCCGTGATGAATAGAGTAATAATGTAATCTTCTTATTCTTCCGTTTCCCTGCGATGTCAATTACAACATATCAGGTTCCGAGGGTCTGATCTCAGCTCTCAGTATGAAGAGCACCCCTAACAGAGATGTCACAAAGGTATATATAAATTGTAAATAATCGGAAATTTGCAGGTGAAAATTTTTACGTGACTGCTTATCGCACGATACCGACCAGTTCGATTTCGAAAACCAGCGTGGTATAGGCTTTGATGGCTCCCTGACTCGAGGCTCCGTATCCCAGCCTCCAGGGGATCCATATTTCCCATTTGTCGCCCACCTTCATGTGCTGCAGGGCGGTGGATATTCCGTCTATTATGCCGGACGAGGCGCTTGGATTGACTGAGAATATACTGGGTATGTTGTTTCTGCTCTCTGTCGAATCAAAGATGTATTTGTTCGTGACGGTTTCGCCCCGTTCGTCTTTGTAGCTGTCGGCAGTCTGCGACCAGTCGTATTTGAACCAGCCGGTGTAGAGGACTTTTACCCTGTCGGTAAAGTATGGCGTTTCGCCCTCTCCCGTCTTGATTTTCTTATACATAATGTGGCCGGCGGTGGATGCCGAGTTGATCCGCGTATAGGCGGGGTCGGTCGTGATTTTCGCAAATTGCGCTTCGTTGGCTGTTCTCCATTGATCGTCGTTTGTTTCTTCCCGGTCGCACGAGACGAACAGAACGGCGGCGCAGAGTGTGATGATGAGTGTTGACTGTATCTTCATTGTGGGTGGTTTTTTAATTATGCTTTATGCTGTGCGAGTTGTTTCAGCAGATTCTTCATATCGGTTTTTTCGGCAATGACGCGCTGCAGCGAATCGGTGGAGACTCTTTCCTGTTCCATTGAGTCGCGGTGGCGGACGGTTACCGTGTTGTCTTCGAGCGTCCGGTGGTCGACGGTGGCGCAGAAGGGGGTGCCGATGGCGTCCTGACGGCGATAGCGCTTGCCGATGCTGTCTTTTTCGTCATACTGGCAGGCGAAGCTGAATTTGAGGTTGTCCATCATTTCGCGGGCTTTCTC
The DNA here is from genome assembly GCA_031255275.1 of Proteiniphilum sp. Classification (GTDB taxonomy): domain Bacteria; phylum Bacteroidota; class Bacteroidia; order Bacteroidales; family Dysgonomonadaceae; genus Proteiniphilum. The sequence continues at coordinate 6,031 of JAIRSV010000099.1, read as the reverse complement.
TGCCAGGCCGTCCTTTTTCACCAGCGGGAGTATGGCCAGTTTGACCGGTGCAAGGGTGGGCGGGAGCTTCAGGAGTACGCGCGTTTCGCCGCCGTCGAGGGTCTCCTCGCAATAGGAGGCGGCCAGTATGGAGAGGAACATCCTGTCGACTCCGATGGAGGTCTCCACGACGAAGGGGACGTATGATTTTCCCTGTTCGGGATCGAAGTAGTGTATCTTTTTGCCGGAATATTTTTCGTGCTGACTCAGGTCGAAATCGGTGCGCGAGTGGATGCCTTCCACTTCTCTGAAGCCGAATGGCATTTCGAATTCCACGTCGGTGGCGGCGTTGGCATAGTGCGCCAGCTTGTCGTGGTCGTGAAAGCGGTATTTTTCCGCGCCGAAGCCCAGGGCCCGGTGCCATTTCATGCGGAACTGCTTCCAGTGTTCGAACCATTGCAGCTCTTCGCCGGGAGCGACGAAGAATTGCATCTCCATCTGCTCGAATTCTCTCATGCGGAAGATGAATTGCCGGGCGACGATTTCGTTGCGGAAGGCTTTCCCGATCTGGGCGATGCCGAAGGGTATCTTCATGCGTCCGGTCTTCTGTACGTTGAGGAAGTTCACGAAGATGCCCTGTGCCGTTTCGGGACGGAGGTAGACCTTCATCGCGGCGTCGGCCGTGGATCCCATTTCGGTGGAGAACATCAGGTTGAACTGTCGTACTTCCGTCCAGTTGCGCGTGCCGCTCACGGGGCAGACGATCTCGCAGTCGATGATGATTTGCCGGAGTTCTTCCAGGTTGTTTTCGTTCAGCGCCCTGGTGAAACGGGTATGAATTTCGTCCCGTTTCCGCCGGTTTTCCAGTATGCGGGGGCTGGTTTCGCGGAACATTGCTTCGTCGAACCGGTCGCCGAAGCGTTTTGCCGCTTTTTGTACCTCTTTGTCCGTTTTCTCGTCGTAGCGGGCAAGGTGCTCTTCGATCAGCACGTCGGCGCGATACCGCTTTTTACTGTCGCGGTTGTCGATGAGCGGGTCGTTAAAGGCGTCCACATGCCCGGACGCTTTCCAGATGGTGGGGTGCATGAAGATGGCGGAGTCGATTCCCACCACGTTTTCGTGCAGCAGCACCATGCTGTCCCACCAGTATTTCTTGATATTGTTTTTGAGTTCCACGCCCGTCTGTCCGTAGTCGTAAACGGCGCTCAGCCCGTCGTAGATTTCACTCGACTGAAATACGTAGCCGTATTCCTTGCAGTGCGATACCAGTTTCTTAAAAACGTCGTCCTGTGCCATAATGCCCTGTATAAAATTCCTGTTATTTTCACCTTTTCGGCTTGCAAAGTAAACTTTTTTTTTCTGAATACCTGCTATCATTCTCCTTAAAAAGAGAGGCCGGGGGGAGGCGGAGCGCCGCCGTATCAGGGTTTCAACGGTTTCACCGGAAGGTTCCGGATGGTTTGGGGACGTGTCGCAAAGGTCTTGGGAAGCTTCCTGATTGTTTTGGGAAGGATCCCGAAGGTTCGGGGAAGGGTCCCAATTGCTTTGGGAAGGGTCCCGAAGGCTCGGGGAAGGGTCCCAATTGTTTCGGGAAGGGTCCCGAAGGTTCGGGGATGCTTCCCAACGGTTAGGGGCCGGGGGGATTTACGGAATCTTTCAGCCGACGGGGCCGTAACCCGAAACAGGTTTCGCCCTGCGCAAACCGTAGATTTATTCTCCCGTGAATAAATAAAATTTCTATCTTTGCGCCGGTATCTTCAAAAAAAAGGAAAATCAGAATAATCGGATATATATGGCAGGTGTAATGAAATCGCTGGCAAGGGAGACTTTCTTCTACGGACTGGGGAGTGTCCTGCCCAAACTCCTCAGCTGGATGCTGTCGCTCTACTGGGCTTTTGCGCTGCCGGCGACTTCGGATATTGGGGTGCTGACCAGCTTTTATGCCTGGGTGGCGCTCCTGCAGGTGATCCTCACGTATGGCATGGAGACGGGATTCTTTCGCTATGCCGGCAAGGGGGAGCGTCCTGCCGTCGTCTTTTCCACCGCCTTTGTCAGCATCACGGTCACCACGCTGCTTTTCTTCGCGGTGGCGCTGCTGTTCCTGAAGCCGGCGGCGCTCGCGCTGGGCGGGGTGGCGATGAAGCCGCATTATCTGCTTCTGATGGTGATTATCCTCTGTTTTGATGTGCTGGGCGCCATCCCGTTTGCCAATCTCCGGTTGAAAAAGCGGCCCGTGCGGTTCGCCGCGATAAGGATTGCCAATGTGACGCTGACCATTGTTTTCAACCTCTTCTTTTTCCTGGCCTGTCCCCGGCTGCAGAGGCTGTTTCCCGACGCCTTTTCGTGGTTCGACGCCGGTCGCGGAATCGACTTTATTCTGGTCTCCAATCTGGCGGCCTCGCTGATTCAGTTTCTGCTGGTGTCGCCCGAACTGAAGATCAGGTTTACTTTCGACCGGACGCTGCTGCGGGAGATGCTTCGCTACTCCTTCCCCATCCTTATCCTGGGCGTGGCGGGGATTCTGAATCAGACGGCCGACAAAATCATCTTTCCCTGGGTGTATCCCGACAGGGATACGGCTTTTGCGGAACTGGGCATCTATGGACAGAACTTCAAGATCGCCGTCATCATGGTGATGTTTACCCAGGCCTTCCGCTATGCCTTCGAGCCTTTTATCTTCGCGGGGAACAGGGGGGGGGACGGAGACCGTCGCCCGTTCAGCGACGCAACCCGGTATTTCATCATCTTCGGCCTGCTGATATTCCTGATAACGACGGGTTATCTGGATCTTGTCAAAAGTCTGATCCCGACGGAATATCACGCGGGACTGAGGGTTGTTCCCGTCGTCCTTCTGGGGGAACTCTTCTTTGGCGTCTACTTCAACCTCTCGCTCTGGTACAAGCTTACCGACCGGACGCGCTGGGGGGCTTACATGTCTCTCTTCGGCTTTGCCGTCACCATCATAATCAATATCCTCTTTATCCCCCGGTTCGGCTACATGGCCTGCGCATGGGCGTCGTTTGCCGCCAACCTGGCCATGATGCTGATCTCCTACTTCCTGGGACAAAAGAATTATCCCGTTCCCTACGACCTCCGGTCAGCCGGGTTCTTCTTCCTGCTGTCGATGATCCTCTATGCGGGGATCGTGCTGACGCGCGCAAGTGTTCCCGTCATGTGGCACCGGCTCCTGATCAGTACGCTGCTGATCGCGGTATATTCCGTCGCGGTCGCCGTGGCCGGACGGGGCGCGTTGCGCGAGGCGCTGCGGGGTCGCCGAAAGGGGATAAGCGATCACTGAAAGATTATCAAAAAAAGGGGTCTGCTCCCAAAACGGAAGGGGGCAGGCTTATTATAAACGAGTAGAAAAATTTATATGAAAAGACTGATTTTGTGGGCCGCAGTAATCTTTGCGGCGCTGACGGCGAAGGCCGACGAGGGCATGTGGCTGCTCAAGGAATTGAACAGTGAAAGTATTGCCCGTATGAAGGAGTTGGGATTTACGTTTCCCGCTGAACAGCTGTATGACGAGGCGAATCCCTCGCTGAAGGATGCGGTGGTGATCTTCGGCGGAGGGTGTACGGGCGTGGCGGTCTCGGACGAGGGACTGATATTTACCAATCACCACTGCGGATATGGCGCTATCCAGAAGCTGAGCGCGGTGGAGCATGACTATCTGAGGGATGGCTTTGTCGCAAAGCGCCGGAGCGACGAGCTGCCTGCGGACGGGCTTACGGTCTCGTTCCTGAAGTCGATGACGGACGTGACGGATCTCATCGTCCCGCACCTTCTCTCTCCCCTGAACGAGATTCAGCGCGAGAAGATGGCGGACTCCCTCTCGGGCGCGCTGACGGCGCAGTATGAGGAGGATCCCTTTATACACGCCCGTATCGTACCCTTTTATTCCCGCAACAGGTATTATATGGTGCTGTATGATCTGTTTCGCGACGTACGCCTGGTGGCGGCGCCCCCCTCCTCGGTGGGAAAATTCGGCGGGGATACGGACAACTGGATGTGGCCGCGTCATACCGGCGACTTCTCGGTATTCCGCGTCTATGCGGACGGAGATAATCGCCCGGCGGTCTGTGACAGCGGAAATGTACCGTACAGACCGAAGTATGTGGTGCCGGTGTCGCTGAAGGGGGTGACCGAAGGCGACTGTGCGATGACGGTGGGTTATCCCGGCAATACGCAGCGATACATGTCCTCCCGAGGCATTCGTCAGCGGATGGAGTCCGAAAACAGTCCGCGCATCGAAGTGCGGGGCGTCAAGCAGTCCATCTGGTGGGACGCGATGACGAAAAATGATACCGTCCGCATCAAATACGCCGGCAAGTATGCCGGCAGTTCCAACTACTGGAAGAACTCTCAGGGGATGAACCGGGCGCTTGCCGCGCTGGAGGTGATCTCTGAAAAGGAGAGGCTGGAGGCGCGTCTGGCGGAATGGATCAAAGGCAGTCCCGCCCGTCAGGCACGGTATGGCGAAACGCTCCTCACGCTCGAGCAGGCTTATGGCGCTTCGGGCGAACCGGCGCTTTACATGACCTTTTTCCTGGAAACGTTTAACGACGGTATCGAGCTGATCAGGTTAGCCAACATCATCCTGCAATTCGACAGCGAGGGAACCGGGGAGGAGAAGCAGTCATTCATCAGCGAACGCCTCAGTAATCCGTACAAAAACTATGATCCGTCGCTCGACCGGAAGGTGCTCTCCGCGCTGATGAGGCTCTATGCCGAACGTGTGCCGGAACGGTATCACCCCGACATTTACCGGAAGGTGAAGGAGGTGTTTGGCGGAGATTATGACCTGTATGCCGACTGGCTGTTTAGCAATTCTCGGTTCACCTCGTTCGACAGTCTGCTCGACCTGCTCGAAACGGCCGATACGCAGACGCTTACCGGCGATCCGGCTATGGAACTGGCCCTGTCTGTCACCGATATGGGATATGAGCTGTCGGGACAGATGATGCCTGCTTATGAGAAGATGCTCAGGGGCGAACGCGAGTTGATGGCTGCCCTCATGGAGATGGATGCGGAGAGGACGTTTTATCCCGACGCCAACTTCACCCAGCGGATGAGTTACGGAACGGTGTGCGGATACCGTCCGCGCGACGCTGTACGGTATGATTACTACACAACCTCGCAGGGAGTGCTGGAGAAGCAGAAGCCGGGCGATCCCGAGTTCAACGTGCAGGAGTATATTCTGGACGCTGTCCGTTCGGGCGATTACGGACGCTATGCCGACGGACAGGGGTTGATGAGGGTCAATTTTTTGTCGAACAACGACATCACCGGCGGAAATTCGGGCAGTCCCGTGCTGAACGGGAGGGGCGAACTTGTCGGCCTGGCGTTTGACGGAAACTGGGAATCGCTGAGCGGCGACATTCTTTTTGAGCGGAACATGCAGCGTGTGATCAGCGTAGATATTCGTTACGTTCTGTATATGATTGACCGGGTGATGGGAGCGTCGCATATTGTTGAAGAACTGCGTCTCGCAGAGATATAAGCACCAAATCAGATTAGAAGAGAAACAGTATATAAAAAAGAAAGAAGTGTAGAGAAGCCCCTCATTAGCAGAGCAAACTGCGGGTGAGGGGCCTGTTTTTTTTGAGAAGCCTCATTAATGGAAAGTGGAAAGTTGACAATGTTTTTTTAGAAGTTGGGAAGTGAAGAAAACCAGCTCGGGGAGCGCCGGAGCGGCAAAGTTGTCTGAACTGTGATTCTTTTGATTTACATGATTCACATGATTTACATAACCAATACAATACACCAAAAACAACCGGCTTGGGGAGCGCCCTTTCTCAATGAAGAATGAAGAATTAAAAATGAAGAAAGAGAAAATTAGCTCGGGGAGCGCCGGAGCGGCAAGGGGCGGGAGCACCCGCCCCGACGAGCGAAAAAAAGAACAGGGCAAGGCCTTGCCTTGCCCTGTACATTATATATATGGCCGTCGCGTAGCGACGGTATAATCATGTAAATCATGTAAATCAGAAGAATCACAGTTCAGACAATTAACAAAGAAATCGCTTAATAAAGAAATCGTTCGTCGGGGCGG
>JAIRSV010000092.1 GCA_031255275.1 Proteiniphilum sp. | reverse complement strand
AGAGGGGGTTGGGGGTGTGTTACGAAGAGGCAATGTAACTACGCGCTGTCGCGCTCCGAAATCGCTCGTCGGGGCGGGTGCTCCCGCCCCTTGCCGCTCCGGCGCTCCCCGAGCTGGTTTTCTCTACTTCACATTATCACATCATCAATTTATCAATCATTTTCAACTTTCCACTTTCAATTTTCCATTAAGAAAGGGCGCTCCCCGAGCTGGTTGTTTTTGGCGCTCTGCTAAACTTCTCTACTTCCTAAAAAAACAGTCGCCGATTATTTTTCTATCTTTGTCCCGGTTTTAATAAGACATCGTCATCTGCGGCGAACGGGAAAGACATTCTCCTACAGGTTCCCCGAAGACATCCCGATTAAAAAAGAACAGTTTAGATATTAATGAACAGATCTCTCTTGTTTACACTGCTTTTATTCCCCCTCCTGACCTCCTCCTGCGAAAGGCGACTCGACAGGGAAGGAGCGTATGACTTCCCCCAGATCCTGCAGGCGGACACGCTGCGCATACTCACCCTGAACACTTCTACCACCTACTTTATATACCGCGACCAGCCCGTGGGCTATCACTACGAGATGATCAACGATTTCTGCCGGCACCACAGCCTGGTTCCCGAAGTCACGATAGCCGAAAACACGGACGCCATGCTGCGGATGCTCCTGGACAAAGAAGCCGATCTGATAGCCTGCAACATGCCGGTCATCAACGCGCTGAAAGACTCGGTACGCTATTGCGGCCTTCAGCAGATCTCGCACCAGGCGCTGGTGCAGCGCGCCGAAAGGGGCGATGCTCTGCTGACCGATGTGACGGGTCTGATAGGCAAACGGGTGACGGTAACCAGCCGGTCAAAATACTGCGACAGGATGAAAAACCTGAATGACGAACTGGGTGGCGGAATCATAATTGATACGGTGGACAGCGACACCATCGCAGTGGAAGACCTGATACGGATGGTCTCCCGCGGAGAAATCGCCTATACGGTGGCCGACAAAGACCTGGCCATGCTCAACCTCACATATTTCGGGAATCTCAACGTCGATCTTCCCGTCAGCTTCGACCAGCGCGCATCGTGGGTCGTAAGAAAAGACACCCCCCTGCTTGCCGACTCGCTGGACGGCTGGATCAGAAACCGATCCTCCAAACCAGCCTTCCGGCGCATCATCAAACGCTATTTTGAAGAAACAAAGGGATACGCCAACTTCGACATGCCCACCTTCAGAGAAATTTTGGGATACGGCGTAATTTCGCCGTTCGACTCCTGCTTCAAACGCTGCGGGAGGGAATCAGGTATCGACTGGCGACTGCTCGCCTCGATGGCCTATCAGGAATCCTCCTTCAACACGGAAGGCCAGTCCTGGACCGGCGCCACAGGCCTGATGGGACTGATGCCGGCTACCGCCGCCTCGCTGGGCGTGGACGAAAGAGAGCTGCTCGATCCGGAAAAAAACATACACGCAGGGACGGAATATTTAAAAAAACTCCTCCACATCTTCCGCTCCGTAAGCGATCCCGACGAGAGAATAAAAATGGCCCTGGCCGCCTATAACGGGGGAATCGGCCACATATCCGACGCACTGGCGCTCACCCGGAAATACGGAGGCAACGACAAGCGCTGGGACGGCAACGTGGAGCGCTATCTCCAGTTGAAGCGTCTGGAACAGTATTATACGGATCCGGTCTGCAAAAACGGTTACTTCAGAGCGGACGAAACGGTTAATTACGTACGTGATGTGATATACAGATGGGAGATATATAAAAAATCACTATCTTTGCCGCCGGTGTGAAATCTATATTTACAAAAAACATGTCAATCATAATCAATAAAGTCAGAACAAAAGACGATTTGAAGAAATTCATTCAGTTCGGTATCGATCTCTACAAAGGAAACGAATACTTTGTGCCGCCGTTAATTTACGATGAGAGAACAACTCTCCACTGGAGTAAGAATCCGGCATTCGACCATTGCGATGCCGTCTACTTCCTGGCCTTCCGCAACCAGGCAATTGTGGGCAGAATAGGCGTCATCATCAACTATAAGTCGAATGAAGTATGGAACGAGCGCAACGCCCGTTTCGGCTTTGTGGACTTTATTGATGACAGCGAGACGGTTGACGCCCTTTTCGGCGCAGCCGAAAGCTGGGCGCGGTCAAGAGGGATGGAAAAGATACACGGGCCGCTCGGCTTCACCGATTTCGACCACGAAGGGATGCTCGTCGAAGGCTTCGACCAGATCGGCACCCTGTCCACCATATACAACTATCCCTATTATATGGATCACATGAAAAGGCTGGGCTACGTAAAGGATCAGGACTGGATAGAATTCCTCATCACCATCCCCCGCGAAATGCCCGAACGCTTTCTGCGAGCCTCGGAAGTCGTAAAGAAACGCTTCGGACTTGACATAAAGCACCTGCAAAGCAAAAAAGACGTAATGCCCTACGCACGAGACATCTTCCTGCTGCTCAACCGCGCCTATAAAGACCTGTACGGCTTTGTGGAACTTACCGACAAGCAGATAGACTATTACGTAGACATGTATATCCCGCTGCTTCGCCTGGAATTTCTCACCCTGGTGATCCGCCACGAAGACAACAAGCTCGTGGGAGTAGGCATAGGACTTCCCAGCATAGCCCGGGCGCTGCAGAAAGCCAAAGGGAAGTTCGTCCCCTCAGGCTGGTATCACCTGTACAAGGCGCTGAAGGGAAAGGAAAACAACGTGCTCGACCTGTTGCTGGTCGCCGTAGACCCCGAATACCAGGGAAAAGGATTGAATGCGCTGATGTTTAACGAATTTATCCCGGCCGCCAACCGCCTGGGATTTGAATACGCCGAGAGCAACCCGGAACTGGAAGTGAACAGCAAAGTACACTCCATGTGGAATACGCTGGAGACCCGGCAGCACAAAAGAAGAAGAGCTTTCATCAAAAAGCTGTAGAAGGCGGGAGAATTACCTCGGAAACAAAACAGTAAACAACATTTACAGAGTCAGGATAACAGTGAACGAAACAGAAAAAGAGATACGGCCGTCCTCCGTTGACAGTAATTACGGAGAAGAGAACATCGTCACGTTAGCATGGCAGGAACACATCCGCCGCCGTCCCGGGATGTATATCGGGAAGCTGGGCGACGGTTCCGCATGTGACGACGGCATTTACGTCCTCCTGAAGGAGATACTGGACAACGCCATCGACGAATTCATGATGGGATACGGAAAGACCATCGAAGTGACCGTCGAAAACGAAAGCGTAACGGTACGCGACTACGGCCGCGGCGTACCGCTGGGAAAAGTGAAGGACGTCTGTTCCGTAATGAATACCGGCGCCAAGTATGACTCCACGGCATTCAAGAAATCGGTAGGATTGAACGGCGTCGGCATCAAAGCCGTCAATGCCCTCTCCTCCCATTTCGCGATGGAGAGTATGCGGGATGGCCGGATGAAGCGCGTGGAATTCAGCCAGGGCGTGATTTCAGACAACGGCGAGATCACTCCGACCGGGAGTCCGAACGGAACCTGCGTGACTTTCACTCCCGACACGGAAATATTCGGCGAATGTCTCTACCGCAACGAACACATCGAACCGCTGCTCAAAAACTACGTCTTCCTCAATACCGGCCTGACCATCGTCTTCAACGGGAAGAGATTCCTCTCAAAAAACGGACTGGAAGACCTGCTGAACGAAAATCTCACGTCGGAAGAACTCTATCCCGTCATCCACCTCTTCGGGGAAGACATCGAAGTAGCCATCACACACACCCATCAGTACGGAGAAGAATACTACTCGTTTGTCAACGGGCAGCACACCACGCAGGGCGGTACACACCTCGCCGCCTTCCGCGAGGCGACGGCACGCGTGATTAAGGAGTTCTGCAACCGCAACTTCGAATATTCCGACATTCGCAACGGCATCGTAGCCGCTATCAGCATCAAGGTCGAAGAGCCGATCTTCGAATCGCAGACAAAAACCAAGCTCGGTTCGAAAGAGATGGCGCCCGGCGGCACATCCGTAAGCAAACATATCAACGACTTCCTCAAAAAGGAACTGGACAATTACCTGCACAAAAATGCCGATACGGTAGAGGCATTGCAGAAAAAGATCCTCGATTCCGAAAAGGAACGCAAAGCCATAGCCGGCGTCACCAGACTGGCCCGCGAACGGGCGAAGAAGGCCAGCCTGCACAATAAAAAACTGAGAGACTGCCGTATCCATTACAACGACGCCAGGGGAAACGACAGAGAGAAAACAGCGATCTTCATCACCGAGGGAGACTCGGCCAGCGGATCCATCACCAAAAGTCGCAATCCGAATCTTCAGGCCGTATTCAGCCTGCGGGGGAAACCGCTGAACTGCTTCGGACTGACAAAGAAGATCGTATACGAAAACGAGGAGTTCAACCTCCTGCAGGCGGCGCTGAATATTGAGGAGAATATGGACGGTCTGCGCTATAACAGGGTGATCATTGCTACCGACGCCGACACCGACGGGATGCACATCCGCCTGCTGCTGCTTACCTTCTTCCTGCAATTCTTTCCCGACCTGATCAAGAAAGGACACGTGTATATCCTTCAGACCCCCCTCTTCCGGGTACGCAACAAGAAGAAAACGCGCTATTGCTATACCGGCGAAGAACGGCTCAGCGCCGTGGAAGAGCTTGGCCCCAATCCCGAAATAACACGCTTCAAAGGGCTGGGCGAAATATCGCCCGACGAATTCCGCGATTTTATCGGCGAGGATATCCGGCTCGACAGAGTCACTATGCGGAAGGAAGATCTCCTGAAGGAGCTGCTTGAGTTCTACATGGGCAAGAATACCCCCGAACGGCAATCCTTTATTATCGAAAACCTGGTGGTTGAAGAAGATGAAGTTGCCTGAATCCAAAATATGAATATCCCCCCGAAAAGAATAGCCCTGTTTCCCGGAACGTTTGATCCATTCACGACCGGTCACGAGTCACTGGTGCGCAGAGGACTCTCTCTGGTGGACGGAATCGTGATCGCCATAGGGATCAACGAAGAGAAAAAATCGTTCTTCCCCCTGGACAAACGGCTCGGAATGATCCGCAGACTGTATGAAAACGAACCGCGTGTGAGCGTGGAGAGTTACGACTCTCTGACCGTGGAATTTGCCCGGAAAACGGGAGCACGGTATATCCTGCGGGGCGTCCGGTCGGTGACGGACTTCGAATATGAGAAGACGATCGCCGACATGAATCGAACCCTTTCGGGAATCGAGACGTTTGTACTGTTCACTGAACCGTCTCTGACGCACGTCAGTTCGTCCCGCGTGAGGGAACTGCTGCGTTACGGATACGATGTCAGCGCCTTTGTCCCGAACGGAATGAACATTGTCGATGATCCGAACGGATAGAAAGCGGCCTCGCATTATGCCGCGGCGTGAAAATATCCGACTTTTGCAAAATACTAACCCTTACAATAAATACAACAAAATGCTGAAAAGAATAATTCCGGTTGCCGTAGCCACGCTGTTTTTAAACGGATGTGTCTATGCACAATTCAAACCGTCTTCCGAAGCCGTTAAACTGGAGCGAACCCTCCACCTTATCCAGCAACTTTATGTGGATGATGTGAACACGCAAGTATTGACCGATGCCGCCATACGCGGCATGTTGAAAGAACTTGACCCTCATTCCTCCTATCTCAACAAAGAAGAGGTAAAGGCGCTGAATGAGCCGTTGCAGGGAAATTTTGACGGAATCGGCATTTCGTTCAACATGCTGAACGATACGCTCTATGTGATGGAAGTCATTTCCGGCGGCCCGTCGCAGAAGGTGGGGATTATGCCGGGCGACAAGATCCTCCATGTGAACGATACGCTTATTGCCGGGGTGAAAATGAACAGCCAGGCTATTGTCTCCAGGCTTCGCGGGCCTAAGGGGACGGTTGTGAATGTGAAGGTATTCCGCCGCGGAATGCCGGAACTGATACTCTTCAAGATTGTCCGCGACAAGATACCCATCGCCAGCATCGACGCTTCGTATATGGTGACCGGCGACATAGGGTATATCCACCTGAGCCGGTTCGGAGTCACTTCGGCCAACGAGTTCCGAGAGGCTAAGCAGGAGCTGAAGTTGCAGGGAATGAAACACCTCATCCTGGATCTGACCGACAACGGGGGAGGTATTCTGCAAACGGCGAATGATCTCGCGGATGAATTCCTGGAAGAAAATAAACTGATCGTCTATACGGAAGGGAAAAACCAGCCCCGCTTCACGATGAATGCTACGGGCGGTGACGAATTGAAGGGGGGCCGGCTGGTGATACTGGTCAACGAAGCTTCGGCGTCCGCAAGCGAGATTCTCTCCGGAGCCGTACAGGACTGGGACAGAGGGGTGATCGTGGGAAGAAGGACTTTCGGCAAAGGTTTGGTGCAGCGCATGTTGCCGCTCCCTGACGGCACGATGGTCAGCCTGACCGTGGCGAGGTATTACACTCCCTCCGGCAGAAGCATCCAGAAACCGTATGAGAATGGAGATCGGGATGCATACAACCGGGATTTTGTGAACCGGTATAACAACGGTGAACTGTTTCAGGCTGACAGCATTCATTTTCCCGATTCCCTGAAATATACGACTCTGGTGAACAAGCGCACGGTGTATGGCGGCGGAGGTATTATGCCCGATTATTTTGTGCCGATCGACACAACGGGAACTGCGCTGCACGCCCGACTGAACGCTATGGGGATCATTTACAGAATGGCCGTATCCGAGGTGGATCAGCACCGGCAGGAGTTGCTGCAGAAATATCCCGACGTCGCCGTGTTCAATGCAGACTACCGGGTGACGGACGCGATGGTTGCCGGATTGAAAAGACTTGCCGGCGAAGAGAAATTAGCGTGGAATGAAGAGCAGTTTGCCTCTTCCCGTCCGTTAATCTCCGCACAGCTGAAGGCGCTGATCGCCCGCGATCTGTATGACTCGTCGGCATTTTATCACATCATCAACGAGGAAAACGAGATTTTTATGAAGGGGCTGGAGATTATCCGCGACCGTGAACGGTATGCCGACCTGCTGAATCCGAAAAATTAAGACGGCTCCGTGAATAACTGAAGAACAATAATAACATAAAATATGACTGTAATGAAAAAGTATCTGTTTCTGATGATTTGCAGCGTCTGTCCGCTCAGTGCCTTTGCGCAGTGGACGCCTGCCCAGACTGAATGGTATTATCCCGTGCCGGCGAAAGTCATTCCGGGTAAGACGTCGGGGGCAGCCCCTTCCGACGCCATCGTCCTGTTTGACGGGAAGGATCTCTCCAAATGGGTAAGCGAAAAGGGGGAGAAACCGGAATGGACTGTTGCGGACGGCATTCTGTCCGTCAACCCGGGCGCGGGGGGGATTATGACTGAAGAGCATTTTGGCGATTGTCAGCTGCATATCGAATTCAGATCTCCCGCTCCCGAAAAGCATGTCGGACAGAACCGCGGAAACAGCGGGGTCTTCCTTATGAGCCGTTATGAGGTGCAGGTGCTGGATGCGGACAATAACGCTACTTATGTGAACGGCATGGCGGGCAGCATATACAAGCAGGCCGCTCCGCTGGCCGATGCCTCTACGAAGAACGGCGAATGGCAGGTGTATGATATTTACTGGAAGGCTCCCGTATTCGGCACGGGAGGCAAACTTGAGTCGCCGGCAATGATCACCGTCGTGCTGAACGGCATCCTCATACAGAACAATTATATACTGAAGGGTGACACGCCCTATATCGGACTGCCGGACTACAGTGCGCACGGACGGCTGCCGCTGATGCTTCAGGATCACGGAACGCCCGTTTCGTTCCGGAACATCTGGATAAGAAATCTATAACAAATATGAATTTATCAAGACGGTCATTTCTCAAGAGATCTTCCTGTGCGGCAGTGGCCGGACTTTCCATTCCCGCTTATCTGAGGGCGGCGACGCCGGGCGCTTCGGCTAATGACAGAATCAGCGTGGCGCTGATCGGATGCCGGAGCATGGGGTGGGCTAACCTGACGGACTTCCTTCCCCACAGTGATGTGCAGTGTGTAGCCCTGTGCGATATAGACCGGTCGGTGCTCGATTCGCGGGCGAAGGAACTGAGCGGAATACAGTCGGGCAAATTCAGCCTTTACGCTGACTATCGTCATGTCCTCGACCGCAGGGATGTGGATGCCGTGATTATCGGCACACCCGATCACTGGCACTGTCTGCAGTTTGTGGACGCCTGTCGCGCCGGAAAGCATGTGTATGTGGAGAAACCGGCGGCGAACTCTGTGGCGGAATGTGACGCGATGACGGCTGCCGCTGCAAAATACGGCAGGGTCGTCCAGGTGGGGCAGCAGCAGCGGAGCGCCCGCCTCTGGAAGGATATGGTGGATTATCTTCATTCCGGCGTACTGGGCAAAATCGGACGCGTGCATGTGTGGGCTAACTTCAATTATGCGGCGATCCCGCATCCCGTTCCGGACTCCGCCGTTCCGGAAGGAGTGGATTTTCAGACATGGCTGGGTCCCGCTCCCGACCGCACGTTCAACAGCAACCGTTTTCACGGCTCGTGGCGGATGTTCTGGGACTACGGCGGGGGGCTGATGACCGACTGGGGGGTACATCTGCTGGATATGGTGCTGTGGGGAATGGATATTAAATCCATGCCTGTCGGGATACAGGCCTGCGCCGGCAACTTTCTCTTTCCGGAAGGGGCGCATGAGACTTTTGACACACAGTCGGTACAATACCTGTTTGACGATTTCATTTTTAGCTGGGAGAATAATGCCGGGATCGAATCCGGCCCGTACGGCAGATGTTACGGGATCGCGTTCACCGGTACGAACGGAACGCTGGTCGCCAACAGGGATAACTGGGTGGTGTACCCCGAAAGGGATACGATCCCGGCGAAAACGGCAGAGGCCGATCACAGGGAGCACAGAGATCACGTGACAAATTTTCTTGACTGTGTGAAAAACGGTGACAGGAATACTGCCTGTCCGATTGAAACGGGAAGTCTGAGCGCGAAATACGCCCATCTCGGCAATATCGCCGCACGCATGAACGGCGTCACCCTCCGGTATGACGACGCCGGAAAGACCTTTAATCTGCCTGACGCCGACAGGTTTTTAAAACCGGCTTACAGAAAACCCTGGATTTTCCCTGAAGTATAAGGCTAAACGGAGGCTGAGGGGGGGGAGAGAAGGTATTACTATTACTTTTTATACTTTCCCCTCAGCAGAGAGTCGACGCATGTGACGAGCCACAGCAGGCTGAATGCGGAGACGACCGACAGCGCCGCACCCGTAAACCGGGGCGACAGCAGGTATTCTCCGCCGAACCGGAGGCAGGCTGCGGCAATCATCACCGTCAGCACGGCATACATCGTACCGAAAATAGATCCGAAGGCTCTCAGTATATCGCCGCCGGATCCTTCCCGACCGTTTGCTTTCTGCAGAGGCGCAAGTGCCTTTTCGGTCTCCACCTGCTGCATGATGCGATATTTCAGTCCCTCCGGCGCTTTCACCCCAGTGGCCTGCAGCATCTTCCGGAGAAGGTACTCTTCCCTCTCCTCCTCCACTTTCTGCGTATATTTCTTTTCGTCCATCACAGCTCCTCCATCAGCGGTTCCATCCTGTAGCGTTTTACCCACAGGTCTTTAAAAATCTTTCTTGCTCTGAACAGTTTCACTTTCACGTTGGAATCATTCAGACCGGTAATTCCGGCGATCTCCTTCACCGGATTTTCTTCCATATAATATAAGGTAAGCAGAAGCGCGTCGCCTTTCGACATACGCCGTATGATGTCTGCCACCATCTCCCGGCGTTCCGTCTCTTCCAGATTGACCCACGGGCTGTTTTCAACCGGAAGCGAAGCCTCTTCCATCGGCGTCTCCCGGCCGTCTGCCCACATCAGCGTCTTTGTCTGGGTGACGGCCGTGTTATAGACTATGCGATAGAGCCACGTGGAAAATTTGCTCTCCGCGCGGAAACAGTGAAGATTTCGGTACGCCTTCAGGTAACTCTCCTGTACGACGTCTTCCGCATCCTGCATATTGCCGCATATACGGTGGGCGATGGTGATCGCCATATCCTGATATGTCTCGACAAAATATGCGAATGCGGAAGTATTGCCCGAAAGCACCTGCTGCACGCGTTGATTTTCGTTCATCGCAA
>JAIRSV010000019.1 GCA_031255275.1 Proteiniphilum sp. | reverse complement strand
ACACACCCCCAACCCCCTCTCAAGAGGGGAGCTTGCGCTATCGCGCTATGGGAGCGGATTTCTTTACTAATTGTCTGCACTGTGATTCTTTTGATTTACGTGATTTACATGATTTACATGATTATACCGTCGCTACGCGACGGCCATATATATAATGTACAGGGCAAGGCATAGCCTTGCCCTGTTTTCTTTATCGCTCGTCGGGGCGGGTGCTCCCGCCCTTTGCCGCTCCGGCGCTCCCCGAGCTGGTTTTTTCCGCTTCTCCGCTTTTCCGCTTCTCCTCTTCACAAAAAAAAGGCCGTCTTAAAAAAACTTCAAGACAGCCCCTTCAGAATTGTTATGAACTACGTGTATTCGTAGCGAGAGGGGGGTATGATCCCCCGACCTCATGATTATGAATCATGCGCTCTAACCAACTGAGCTATCTCGCCAATAAGAAATGAGGATTATCCCTTCGGATTTGAGGTGCAAAAGTAGCACAACTTTTCGGATCCTGCAACAGCGGAGAACTGAATTATTCGATTTAAAGTTGTAATTTTGCAGCCCCGACATCATTAAAACCGGATTAAAACCGGTTTCAGAAAGATAACGCAATCCGTATGATTTATCCCGATAATTTCGAACAGAAAATAGAATTTCAGAAGGTACGACAACTCCTTTCGGAACAGTGTTTGAGTTCCCTCGGACGAGAGAAGGCAGAGGAAATGCGCTTTTCCGCCTCCCGCGACGAAATAGAAACCCATCTACTCCAGACCGAAGAGTTCATCCGCATCAGAAAAGAAGAAGACTCATTCCCCGCCGATCACTTCTACGACATGCGCCCCGTGCTGAAGCGCATCCGGGCAGAAGGAACATGGATCGACCGAAACGCCCTGTTCGACCTGCACCGCTCCCTGCAAACCGTCAACAGAACAGTAGCCTTTCTGCGGCGCGGAGAGGATAAAACCCCCGAATATCCCAGCCTGTTAGCCCTGGCAGACAACGTGCTCACCTTTCCGGAAATCACCGAAAGGATAGACAGGATACTGGACAGCTTCGGACAGGTAAAAGACCACGCATCACCCCGCCTGTCAGAGATACGGCGCGAACTCGCCGCCACCGTAAACGGCATCTCCCGAAGCCTGAACACCATACTGCGAAAGGCACAGGCCGAAGGATATGTGGATAAGGATATATCGCCAAGCCTGCGCGACGGACGCCTGGTAATCCCCGTGAACCCCTCCCACAAACGGAAAATCAAAGGAATTGTACACGACGAATCCGCCTCGGGCAGAACAGTCTTCATCGAACCCGCAGAAGTGGTGGAAGCCAACAACCGCGTCCGGGAACTGGAAGCGGACGAGCGGCGGGAAATCATCCGGATACTCACCGATTTCAGCAACTTCCTGCGACCATTTCTGCCCGATCTGCAGAACTCATACGAATTCCTCGCCAGGATAGACTTTATACAGGCAAAAGCCACCTTCGCAATGCTGACGGGAGGCATCAGACCCCCCATCGACGACAGACCGCTGATAGACTGGATCCAGGCCGAGCATCCCCTGCTCCACCTGGCGCTGAAAAAGCAGCACCGGAAAATTGTTCCGCTCGATATTACCCTGGAAGGAGAAAACAGAATACTGGTAATATCCGGCCCCAACGCCGGCGGCAAATCCGTCTGTCTGAAAACCGTCGGCCTGTTGCAATACATGCTGCAGTGCGGACTGCCGATCCCGTTGAAAGAAAATTCAAAAGCCGGAATATTCAGCGACATATTTATTGACATCGGCGATGAACAGTCCATAGAAAACGACCTCTCGACCTACAGTTCCCATCTGCTCAATATGAAGTTTTTCGGGAAGCACTGCAACAGCAAAACACTGCTGCTCATCGACGAATTCGGGAGCGGCACCGAACCACGGATAGGAGCCGCCATAGCCGAAGCACTGCTCGACGGATTCAACCGCCGGCAATCATTCGGCATCATCACCACCCACTATCAGAACCTGAAACACTTCGCCGGCGAAAACAGAGGAACCGTAAACGGCGCCATGCTTTATGACCGCCACGAGATGCAGCCACTCTTCCGCCTCACCATCGGCAGCCCCGGAAGCTCGTTTGCCGTAGAGATCGCCCGCAAGACCGGCCTTCCCGAAGAGGTAATAGCCCGGGCGTCGGAAATCGTGGGAAAAGACTATATCGACATGGACAAATACCTGCAGGACATATCCCGCGACAGGCGTTACTGGGAAAGGAAACGGGAAGAGATACGCCGGGAGCGGAAACGGCTGGAAGAGATCGCCTCGAAGTACGAATCCGGCCTGGAAACAATCGACAGGCAGAAGAAAGAGATCCTGACCCAGGCGCGCGAGCAGGCCGAACAGCTGCTGACGGAAAGCAATGCCCGCATCGAAAATACGATCCGCGAAATCCGCGAAGCCGGAAACGACCGGGAAAAGATCAGACAGTCACGACAGTCGCTCCGGGAATTTGTCGAGAAGATAAAAGAGACGGACACGCAGGAAACGAAGAAGCCGCGAAGGCGGCAGCAGAACACCCAAAAGCAGACAGCACCGTTAGCCGCAGGCGACACCGTCCGTCTGAAAGGGCAAAGCACGCCGGGCGAAATCCTGGAGATTTCCGGCAGGAAAGCAACAGTCGCCTTCGGGATGATCAAATCCACGGTCGAACTCGACAGGCTGGAACGGGTGAGCGGCAATCAGATAAAAGCGGAAAAGAAATCCTCCAACGCACGCGACCTGCTGTATGAACGAAAACTCAATTTCAAACAGGAGATAGACGTGCGCGGCATGCGCGGCGACGAAGCGCTGCAAGCCGTGATGTATTTCATGGATGACGCCCTTCAGTTGGGAGCCTCCCGCGTACGGATACTTCACGGCACAGGCACCGGCGCCCTGCGGCAGCTCATCCGGGAATACCTGAGCAACGTGAACGGCATCACCCGCTTTCAGGACGAACACATACAATTCGGCGGCACCGGCATCACCGTAGTCGACTTGGAGTAAAAATCAGCCTCCGGGTTTTGAAACTTAGATGCGTCAGCCATGCGTTAAATATTCAAATTTTTTTTACCTTTGCCGGAAATATTAAACTTATACTGCTTACATAAATTGAATACTTTCAGATGCTAAAATTTCCCAAACCCTTCTGGGTCGCCAATTTCGTAGAACTTCTCGAACGGCTGGCCTATTATGCCGTATTTATAGTCATCACACTCTACCTGTCCAACGTCTGGGGCTTTTCCGACATAGAAGCAGGCGTCATAGCCGGCCTGTTTTCGGCAACGCTCTATCTGCTGCCCGTGTTCGCCGGCGCCATATCCGACAAAATCGGCTTCAGGACAGCCATCATTCTCGCCTTCTCGCTGCTGACAACAGGATACCTGGGGCTGGGAATTTTGCCGACAATGCTCGAAAATGCAGGACTGGTCAACTATGAGATGACCACCACCTATACCGGACTGAACGAAAGTTATCTGAGATGGTCCATTATCGCCCCCCTGATACTGGTCGTCATCGGCGGCTCGTTCATCAAATCGGTAATTTCCGGCACGGTAGCGCGCGAAACAACACCCGAAAACCGGGCACGCGGCTATTCCATATTCTATATGATGGTAAACATCGGCGCCTTCACGGGAAAGACAGTCGTCGACCCGCTGCGCAGAAGCATGGGCGACCAGGGACTGGTCTACCTCAATTACTTCTCGGCCGCCATGACGCTCCTCGCCCTCGTCGCCGTCTACCTGTTCTACAAGTCAGCCAGTACCGAAGGAAAGGGAAAAAGCTTTGCCGAACTGGGAAGATCACTGGGAAAAGTGATACTGAACGCCCGCCTGATGCTCCTGATCCTGATAGTAAGCGGCTTCTGGGTCATACAAAGCCAGATGTACGCCACCATGCCCAAATACGTAATCCGGCTGATCGGTGAGGGAGCCTCCCCCGGATGGTATGCCAACGTAAATCCCCTGATAGTCTTTGTCTGCGTAAACTTCGTCACCTCCATCATGAAGAAGCGCAGCGCCATCACCTCCATGATGACAGGCATGTTCATCATCCCCCTGTCAGCCCTGGTAATGTCCTTCGGCGCGCAGATCAGCGCGACAGACATACTCGGCCTGCACCCCGTAGCATTCATGATGATCGCAGGCATCGCCATGCAGGCACTGGCAGAATGTTTCATCTCACCCCGCTACCTGGAATACTTCTCCCTGCAAGCCCCCAAAGGCGAAGAAGGACTTTACCTGGGATTCAGCCACCTGCACTCCTTCTTCTCGTTCCTGCTCGCCTTCAGCCTGTCGGGAATCCTGCTGGACAAATACTGTCCCGACCCGCGACTGTTCGTCAATGAAGCAGGCGTGCAGGACTCCGTCGCCTACGCCGCAGCCACGCAAAACGCGCATTACATCTGGTATGTATTCGTGGGCATCGGAGCCGTTTCGGCAATAGCCCTCCTCTTCTACGGACGCATTACCCGCAGAATTGACACGGAAAGAGAACAGGCGAAAGCGAAGGCGAAGGGAGCCTCCCGTGACTGAAAACTTGTTCACCCCGTCGCGTGTTATATTACCCCGGGGCGGCAGCCACATCCGGAGGCAGCACGTAGCGGTATGCAACACACACACGGGAAGAAGAAGAGCTGCAGCAGCAGTCAGAGAATAAAGACATAACAGAAAACAGAATTATTATTTTTAAAACAGCAAAGAGATATGAGATTGGATCTGAGTTCACACATTACCCTCGAACGGGTTTCCAGGAAGTATTACAGGCCCGAAAACGATTTCGAGGAATACAACCTGTCACGTTTCGAGAAACTGCCGGTAGCCATATACGAAAAAACGGCAGTAGCAGCCAAAAAGATAGCCAAAGGAATCATCAGTAAGATGAAAGAAAAACAGCAGGAAGGAAAACCCTTTGTGCTGGGGATCAGCGGAGGCGTCTCCCCGCTGCCCGTCTACGAAGAACTGGTGAGGTGGCACCGGGAAGAAGGAGTCAGCTTCAGCAACATGGCCGTCTTTAACACATACGAGTTTTACCCCGTGCTGGACTACACCTACAGCAATTTGCAGATGCTGAAAGATATATTCCTCCACCAGATAGACATTGACCGAGAAAATATCTTCTCTCCGGACGCAACCGTGGAGAAAGACCTGATTGCCGAAAACTGCGAAGTCTTCGAACAGAATCTGAAGAAAATGGGCGGACTTGACTATTTACTGCTGGGGCTGGGCAGCAAGGGAAACGTAGGCTTCAACATGCCCGGCAGCAGCCTTCATTCGCAAACCCGCCTGGTGATGCTCGACGGCGACTCCAGAAAAGACATAGCCCGCAATTTCGGATCACTCGACAAAGTCCCGGTAAGCGCCATCACGATGGGCCTCGCCGACATGATGGAAGCACGGATGATCACACTGATAGCCTGGGGCGAACAGAAGGCCCAAAGCATCAGAGACATCGTAGAAGGGCCGGTAACCGACATGGTTCCCGGCTCCATGCTGCAGACACACCCCGAAGCCAAAGTCTTCGTCGATCTGGCAGCCGCCTCCGAGCTGACACGCATCAGCAATCCCTGGCTGGTGACCAACTGCGAATGGACAGGCAAACTGATCCGCCGCGCCATCGTGTGGCTCTGCGGAGTGGTGAACAAGCCCATCCTGAAACTCACCAACAAAGACTACAGCGACAACGGCCTGAGCGAACTGCTCACGCTCTACGGATCGGCCTACAACGTGAATATCAAAATATTCAACGACCTTCAGCACACCATCACCGGCTGGCCGGGAGGAAAGCCCGACGCCGACGACACCCTCCGTCCCGAAAGAGCAAAACCCTATCCCAAAAGAGTAATCATATTCAGTCCGCACCCCGATGACGACGTGATCTCGATGGGAGGAACATTCCAGCGCCTCGTCAACCAGGGACACGAAGTACACCTGGCCTATCAGACATCAGGCAACATAGCCGTAGGCGACGAAGAGGTAATCCGCTACATCTCCGTGCTGAACAGCATGCGCAAAAAGTTCAACCCCGAAAACAGAGGCCTCCTCGAAAAGTACGAAAGCATCCGCCGCTACCTCCTCTACGAAAAGACGAAAGAAGACGCAGACACCCCCGACATACTCTTCATCAAAGGCCGGATCCGCCGCGAGGAAGCCCGTTCGGCCGACAGATACGTAGGCCTTTCGGAAGAAAACGTACACTTCCTCGACCTGCCCTTCTACGAAACCGGCAAGATCAAGAAAAATCCCATATCCGAAAGAGACGTCGAAATCGTAAGAGATTTCATCGAAACCATCAAGCCGCACCAGATTTACGTGGCAGGCGACCTGGCCGACCCGCACGGAACGCACAAAGTATGCCTCGACGCAGCACTGGCAGCGATAGACATGGTGAAGGGAGATGACTGGTTTGCCGACTGTCGGGTCTGGATGTACCGCGGCGCATGGATGGAGTGGGAGATAGACCATATCGAAATGGCAGTACCCCTCTCCCCCGAAGAACTGCGGCAGAAGAGAAACGCCATCCTCAAACACCAGTCGCAAATGGAAAGCGCCCCCTTTCTGGGCGACGACGAACGCCTGTTCTGGCAACGCTCGGAAGAACGCAACAGAGCCACAGCCGATATGTACTGGAAATTGGGACTGGCCTCCTACGAAGCAATTGAAGCATTTGTAGAATATACCCCCATGCAGTAAGAAACCTCTCACATCAGAGAAATTTCCGGCGTCTGGGAGACAGTTCACACCGTTTTCCGGCGCCGGTTTTTTCTTCAGACCCCTTTCCCGCAGGGCAGAAGCAGCAAAATACGCTTGCCGGAAAGACACAATCCCGCTCCGAGTACCCCGCTCCTCGCTTTTACCGACAGTATCCTCACTCCGAGCACCTCGATCCTCTCTTTTACCGACAGTATCCTCACTCCGAGCACCTCAATCCTCGCTTTTACCGGCAACAGCCCCGCTCCGAGCACCTCGCTCCTCGCTTTTACCGGCAACAGCCCCGCTCCGAGCACCTCGATCCTCTCTTTTACCGGCAGTATCCTCACTCCGAGCACCTCGATCCTCGCTTTTACCGGCAACAGCCCCGCTCCGAGCAACAATCCGGCAGTCCGGGGAATCCGACGCCCCGCCACAGGTACAAAAATCCGTACAATCCGGCCCGTTATCCCCACCCAACGCGCCATTCCCCCCTGTTCCCGCATCGCATCCGGCGCAAAATTAACAGACAGTTTTTGGTATAAATTAAAAAAAACCGTATATTGGGAGCCCGTAT
>JAIRSV010000013.1 GCA_031255275.1 Proteiniphilum sp. | reverse complement strand
CGGCCTCCCCCGAATGATTTTTGGCGCCCCCCGAACGATTTTCGGCCTCCCCCGAATGATTTTCGGCGTCCCCCGAATGATTTTCGGCGCGCCCTGGATGATTTTTGGCGCGCCCTGAGTGATTTTCGGCCTCCCCCGAATGATTTTTGGCGCGCCCTGAATGATTTTTGGCGCGCCCTGGATGATTTTCGGCGCGCCCTGAGTGATTTTCGGCGCGCCCTGGATGATTTTCGGCGCGCCGCCAGTGATTTCGGGGACGCCGCCAGTGATTTCGGGGACGCCGCCAGTGAGTTCGGGAACGCCGCCAGCGATTTCGGGAACGCCGCCAGTGATTTCGGGAGCGCCGCCAGTGATTTCGGGGACGCCGCCAGTGATTTCGGGAGCGCCGCCGGTGATTTCGGGAGCGCCGTCTCTGTCACGCGGAGGAGGTGGACGGTTTATCTCCGAAGTCTTCTTTTTTCCAGTTCGGTTGTGATGGTTTTCAGTCTCTTCTCCGTCAGCGGGTAGAGGTGGATGAAGATGACCGAGAGGAGGGCGCCGATGGCCGGTATGAGGCTCATACACATTTTGATTCCGCGAAGGGTTTCCGCACTCTGGGACTGATTGGCGGCGAAGCCGAAGCGGGTGAGCAGCCATCCCGTCATGGCTGTGCCGATGGCCCAGCCTAACTTCTGACTCATCGAGGAGGTGCTGAAGAGGAGGCCGGTGGCACGGTTGCCGGTCTTGTATTCGGAGTAGTCGGCGCAGTCGGCGTACATAGACCACAGCAGCGGAAAGATGCTTCCGGCGCAGAGGCTGATCAGGGCTTGAAGGGTGAATATGAGCGTGAGGCTGTGGCTGTCTGCAATGAAGAACAGGAGGCTGAGCAGTGTGGCGACGGCCATCGCTCCCGTGCAGGTGCGACGTTTGCCGATCCGGTTGCTGAGCGGCGCGGCGAGGATGACGCCTGCCAGACCGCCGGCCTGCCCGAGGGCGAGGTAGAGGCCGCTGAGGACGAAGGGGATGTGGAGGATGCTGACGGTGCCGAAGAGTTCTTCCCGGACGCAGTATTTGAAGTAGTAGAGGGCGGCGCCGTCGCGCACGGAGTTGAACAGGAGGGCTGATATGCCTGCGCCGAGAAGTATCGTCCAGGGTCTGTTCTTCAGGAGGTCTCTGAGGTCGTTTTTCAGCGGCGCCGGCTTTCCCTCGACGGGCTTCACGCGTTCGCGGGTGAAGGCGAAGCAGAGCAGGAACAGGATGGCGCTGAGGAGGGCGGTGAGGGTGACGGCTGTGAGCCATCCGTGCCGGCGATCGTGAAGGGTGGCGGCCTCGCCGCTGAAGTGGTTGACCGCGGGCATGAACAGGAGCAGCATCACGAGACTTCCGATGTAGGCGAAGGACATGCGAAAGGTGGAGAGTATGTTTCTGTCCTTCGGCTCGGGGCTGATCACGCCGAGCAGGGCGGCATAGGGTACGTTGATGCCCGAATAGAGGATCATCGCCAGTGAACAGGTGGCGTATGCGTATATGACCTTGCCTGCGGGCGAGAGGCCGGGGGTGTGAAAGGTGAGGATGCCGGCGACGGCAAAGGGCAGGGCGAGGAACAGGATGCAGGGCCTGAACCTGCCCCACCGTGTGCGGATGCGGTCAGCGAGGATGCCGGCGACGGGGTCGAGGAATGAGTCCCATACGCGTGTGATGAGGAACATTGTCCCTACGACGGCGGCTTCCATCCCGAAGATGTCGGTATAGAAGAACATGAGGTACATGCTGAAGAGTTTCCAGAACATCGACGAGGCAGCGTCGCCGAATCCGTATCCCAGTTTTTCTCTGAGCGTGATCATGCCGGGGGAAGCGGGTGAATGGTCATTCCTTTTTTGCAGCCGTTATGCGTCGCCGGGCACTACCCGCACGTTGTCTATCAGGATGACGGGATCGCAGGCGGTTCCGACGGCGTCGGCCCTTCCCCTGTTAAAGATGTAGATGTTCATTGATCCGAAATGCGCGGGGATCTGCCCCAAATCTTCTCCCTTGCCGTCCAGACTGAAATTTGCAAGGGGGATCGAAACGGTGACCCATCCGTCGGTCGTATAAGCTCCGCCCGTCTCCTTCCAGGGTACCCACTGCGCACGGGGACCATCTTCCCACAGGGGGGTTTCACAGGCACCCTGCTCGGCGAAAAAGATCTGCATGGGCAGCGCGCTCCATGCCTGCAATACATTCACTTCAAACTTCAGGACGGATGTGGCCGGATCACCGGAAAACAGGTTTCCTGTGGGTACGCCGTTCTCTTCACCCCAGAAGTTGCACTGCCAGTTGTCGCTCGGGGTGACCCATTCACCGGCGTCCAGATTGCCACGAAACTTCATGTAATTGCCCGCAATGGCGTCCGGTCCCGTTTCAATAAGATTCGGCCGTCCCCAGCCCGGCCGGATCGGATGCGCGTCAAAGTCGAAAAGGATTCCCCGGTCGTCGTGAAAGATGAATCCGCCCGGACGGCTATTGCCGTGCGCCGAGGTCACGGTGATGGCGCCCTTCACGTCCATCGCGGGAGACCTGAATGTGATCTGTGTCTTCTGCACCTCCAGCATATCTTCCGCCGGCACCTCGTAGTTGCCTATCGTGACGGTCAGCCGCTTCGTCGGGCTGTTGTCGAGGAAGTAGTCGCCATAGAGGACGGCCTCCCCCCCTTCGGGCGTCTGTTCACATTTGATGCCGGTCACTTCCGGCGCGGGGATGATTACGGTAAATCCGTATTCGACCCTTTCGCCGGACTTCACCACCATCACTATCTTGTCGATCACCTCTGCGGGAAACCCTCTCGGCACCGTCACCAGCAGGGTGTTCTTCGTGATGAAGTTGATGTTGAGCAGCGCCTTCACGTCGTTGAAATAGAGTTCTCTGACGCTGGTCAGGTTCTCGCCGACCAGACAGACTGTTTCTCCCATATAGGCGCCCGTCAGCACAGAGTCGGCCTCGCCGGCGTCGGGCAGGCGCACGTAGTGGACTGTGGGTATGCCGTCCGTCAATTCATATCTTCCACTGCCGTCGTCACCGCAGGCGGAAAGGAGTAGTGAAGCTGCTGTCAGCAGCAGGTACGATAACTGTTTCATAATATACATATAGCTTTTCATAACTGTCATTTATTCGTATGTAAACCGGCTTATGTCATAATCAACCGGATCTTTTGCCAGATTGGGATTCATCGCCAGGTCGGTGGACGGGAAGGGCAGCGCGAACCTTTCGAGCCCAAAAGGCTTTCCGTCGAGCGTCTCATCGTTGATGCGGGGAACGAGTTTGTCTTTATCATCCGGTTTCGGATAATTGTCATCGCCCTCCATTCCCCAGGTTCTCCAGCCCTCGTCAATATAATAGGCGCTCAGACCCACGTAGTTATTACGGTTTTGATTGTTCAGTATCCTCACCGCTTCCCGGGGCTTATAGTAGGCCAGGCGCACGAAGTCATACCAGAAGTCACCTTCAAAGGCCAGTTCCAGACGGCGTTCCCTGAATATATCGTCAAACGTGACGGATTCCACTCCGGGAAGGCCGGCGCGCCGGCGTATCGCATTGAAGGCCTCCAGGGCTTCGGGATCGGATGTGGACGGATTATTCCCCAGAATGGCTTCGGCGTACACCAGATAAATATCGCCCAGACGCAGGATATGGGTAGCCAGACTGCTTTTTCTGTCCATCATCGGCACGCCGAATTCGGCAAGATGATCGGCATTGTTGCCCACGATATGCTTCACGCAGTTGGCGCCCGTAGAGCTGTTGAAGTCTCCGAGTACCTGGCCGTAGAATTTCGCAAAGTCGAACCCCGCCGGAAACGCTACCTGCTGTCCGTTCACCCCTTCTTTGACGGGATGGTCGCGCCAGAAATATTCATATACGTCACCATACATCATCATGGTTGCCTTGCGGCGCTTATCATTGTTATTACGGACAGGCGAGATGGCTCCCGAAAGAGTTCCGTCGATATATTTTTCGCCGAACGCCTCCTGCAGGTCGAGCGAAGGCCCTCCCCAACTTCCCCAGCCGCTGAATTCACTGAAGCCGCTGGATACCAGGTCTGCCTGCAAGTCGTTTGAAGCCGTCCAGTACGTCTCTCCGGCCACCACCCAGCGCCACGCGATAAGGCTTTCGTCTGAAAAGTTTCTGCTTCCGCGAAAAATATCCGCATACTCCGGTTCCAGCACCCTTCCGCTTTCCCGTACCACCCTGCGGGCATACTCCCTGGCGTTCTCGAGGTCAGCCTCATTGCGCGTACCCTCCCGGCCATAACCCGACTTGGTCAGATATACCTTTGCCAGCAGGCCGCAGGCAGAATACCTGTCGATTCGTCCCTCACCGACGGCTTTCTCCGGCAGCCACTCAATGGCCTGCTTCAGCGTCATGATAATGTAATCATACACATTCTCTATCTTTGCGCGATAGAGGCTGTTATACTCACCGGTCGCCAGCAGCTCCGTATTGTTGTGGACGATGGGGACAGCACCGTAAATCCGTACCATGTAAAAATAAGCCATCGCCTTCCAGACGAGCGCTTCTCCCTTGGCGATATTGCGTCCGGCCTCCGTCGTGCCCGGCCCGGCATAGAGGTTGATATTTTCCAGTACGGTATTGGCCCGGGCATTCACGGCCCAGAGGGAAGCCGACATACTTTTCACCTCCTCCATATCCTCGTTGGGGGTGAGCAGCCAGAAACGGTCGCCGTCCATAAAGTAGTTGCCCGACTGACAGTCACCCACACGGAGCCATCCGCGAAAGAAATCGAACCAGGGTACGCTGTACAGCGGATTGACCGCCTGCAAACACTGTTCGTCGTTCTGATAAAAGTCCGACAGTGTATAACTGGCTTTATCGGGACGATTCAGAAAATCTTCGCAGGAAAGCGTCCCCGTTGCTATCACTGCAATAAGCAGCAGTCTGTTAATTCTTTGCATAACGATTATATATTAAAAAGATAAGTTGATACCGAAAGAGATAATCCTCGGAGCGGGATAGCGCCCCTGGTCAAAGCCGAACGTGTAACCGCTGGCATCCTGCGGGTTTACGCCCACTTCGGGGTCGTAGCCCGAATATCGGGTGAATGTCCACAGATTCTGGACATTGGCATAGACCCGAACACTGTTTATCTGCATCCTGCGGAGCGTCTTCTGCGGAAGCGTATAACCCAGTACAATATTCTTCACCCGCAGATATGATCCGTCTTCGATGTACCTGGTGCTGATGCGCTGATTGTTGTAGGGGAGGCTTTTGCCGGCGCGCGACATTTTTGTGTCGGGATTCGAGAGCGTGACATTGTCAATATCTTCAAACCAGTTGTTGATCATCTCGCCGTCCGGCGCACCGGGCTTCGGCGCCGGATACAGCTTGTCGGGATTTATCGGAATCAGGTCAGCATAATCCATCGCCTTTTTCAGCTGATTGCTCCAGTAATCCATGCCGGTAAGATCGCGGCTGAGCGCGTTGAATATCCTGTTTCCGAAGCTGCCCTGCAGGAACAGGGTGAGGTCAAAGTTCTTATATCCGAACGTATTCGTCAGTCCGTAAGTGAATTTCGGAAGCGGAGATCCTATATTCGTACGGTCATAAGTGTCGATCTTGCCGTCCGGTACCCCATCGCGACCGCTAATGTCTCTGTATTTTATATCGCCCACGAATACGGTGGAATACCGGTCGTAACCGTTCCCCGGAATCTCGCCCCACAAATGGTTGCTTATCTCGGCCTTGTCCTTATAGACACCGTCGGCGATGTAGCCGTAAAATTCATACAGCGGCCCGCCTATCCTCGAAAGGCTTATCACATCGCTCCACTGTCCGTACCCCTCGATGCCCGAAGCGTCCGTGCCCGAAAGGGCGACCAGTCTGTTTCTGTTGAACGAAATCTGGAAATCGGAATCCCAGGTGAAGTCTCCGGTGAAGTTGCGGGTGTTCAGCGAAATCTCCACCCCCCTGTTGTTGATGGTACCATAGTTACCCATCGGCGCCGTCAGCGCAGAGTTGGCATTCCCTCTCGAGCCGAAGTAAGAAGGTAACTGTAATTGCATCAACATGTCATTGGCAGTCTTGTTATAGAAGTCTGCAACCAGATTGATCCGGTTGTTTGCAAAGCTGAGGTCAATCCCCAGATTCCACTGCTCCTGCGTCTCCCATTTCACGTAAGGGTTTGCAATCTGCGCCTGTTTATAACCCGCGCCCAGTCCCGTGGGGAACATCTGAAGACTTGCACCCCACAGTCCCCCTCCGATATTGGAATTGCCGGTCTGTCCCCAGCCCACACGCAGCTTTCCGCTGCTGACAACGTCGCTCAGCGGCGCAAAAAAGGCTTCGTTCGAAAAGCGCCACGAAACGGCTGCCGAATGGAATCCTGCCCAGCGACTTTTGGGGCCGAAGTTAGACGATCCGTCATAACGATAGGTGTAAGTCAGCAGGTAACGGTCATCATAATTCCAGTTTTCGCGGGTGAAGAAAGAGACCATTGCCGCATCACCCATTCCGTCCGAAATCTGATAAGTCTCCTGATCTCCCAGCTGAGGGTTACGTATCTCGTTGCCGGGCAGATTGTCGGCGCCTATCCTCTGCCATTCCCATGAAGACTCCCACATCTCCTGACCGGCCATCGCCGTGAACGAGTGTTTACCTGTCCGTCCGCTGTACGTCAGGAAATTCTTGAGCTGCCAGTACAGATTGCTGTTCTGCTGCCAGAATATCCTGTTTATCGGCCGCTGTACGGCAGGGCCGAAGTCATAAGTGGGCTGCCACTG
Source organism: Proteiniphilum sp. (assembly GCA_031255275.1). Classification (GTDB taxonomy): domain Bacteria; phylum Bacteroidota; class Bacteroidia; order Bacteroidales; family Dysgonomonadaceae; genus Proteiniphilum. The sequence continues at coordinate 9,765 of JAIRSV010000013.1, read as the reverse complement.
TTCCGACCGCGAATTGCTTATATCATATCCCAGTTCGGTATGCCACGTCAGATTCTTCAAGGGAGTTATATCCAGAAAAATATTACCGTTCAGCTTCTGGCGATCCAGCAGGTTTTCATCCAGTTCGGCAATGGCGACCGGATTGATACGGGTATAACCTTCCCTCACCGCGGATGCGTAATTGCCGTAAGTGTCATAAACGGGTATATCGGGAGGGGTCAGCAGCGAATAAGTCAGAACGCCTTCGGTACCTTCGGCGCGTCCCAGCCGTTCGCCCGTTTTCGAATACATGGCATTGAGGCCCAACTTCATCCAGGGTTTCAGATTCGCATCCAGGTTCACCCTGAACGAATAACGGTTGAAATCGGTTCCTATGATCGTTCCGTCCTGATCCATGAAAGAGCCTGACACATAATACTGCACGGCGTCCACTCCCCCCTGGGCCGAAATGGTATGCTGGGTCATCAGCGCCTGGCGAAAGATGGCATCCTGCCAGTTGGTACCCTTTCCCAGCAGGGAAGGATCACCGTATTCGGGGGTACCGTCCGTCCCCCCCGTCGTCGCGGCAATGGAATTATTGTATATGGCATATTCCCGAAGGTTCATCATATCCAGGCGGCGAATCTGATTCTGTACGCCGAACATCCCTTCGTACGTGAACTTGGCCTTTCCCGACTGCCCTCTCCTGGTAGTGATCAGGACGACCCCGTTAGCGCCCTGGGCGCCATAAATAGCGGTAGCCGAAGCATCTTTCAGTATCTCCATGGAGACAATATCGGAAGGATTCAGCGTAGAGAGCGGCGAGATAGCGCCTCTGCCGTTACCCAGGTTCAAACCCAGACTGTTTCCGGTAGTGCTTCCCCCCTGAAAGATAACCCCGTCGACCACATACAGCGGTTCCGCACCTGCATTGACGGTAGCCTGTCCGCGGATACGGACGGATACAGCCGAACCCGGAGCGCCGGAAGTCATAACCGACGTGACGCCGGCAGCCCGTCCCTGCAGCGCCTGATCAAGGTTGGTGACGATGGAGCTTTTGATTTTATCTTCGCCTACGGATACGGATGACCCGGAAAGATCACTCTTTTTCATGGTTCCGTATCCCACCACCACCACTTCGTCCAGCAGTTCGGTATCCTCCTCCATCGCAATACTCAGGCTGGAACGGTTGCCGACATTGACTTCAAGCGTCTCATACCCGATGCTTGAGAATACCAGTACCGGATCTTGCGTTGTCACACTCAGGGAGAAATTTCCGTCAATATCGGTAACCGTACCGTTTAACGTTCCTTTTTCCATAATATTGACACCGATCATCGCAGAATTATCCTTACTGTCCGTCACAGTACCGGTTATTCCGCGCTGCTGTGCCATTAGCGGGAGGCTCGTTATCAGAGCCATACACAACATAACAATGTTTTTCATACAACGAAAACTATTATAAATTAATAAGAAAATGTATTTACACTGCGAAAGTAACGATCCGATTGATTTAATTCAAATATTATCTTATCTGATTATGATACTTTCTCTATTCACGGCAATAAATTGTGTTGAAGTGTTGAGTGGAGAAGTGAAGAAGTAAAGAAAGAGAAAACCAGCTCGGGGAGCGCCCGAGCTGGTTTTCTCTTTCTTCACTCTCAAAAACATTTTCAACTGTCAATTAATGAAGCTTTTTCGTTCGTCGGGGCGGGTGCTCCCGCCCCTTGCCACTCCGGCGCTCCCCGAGCTAGTTTTTTCCGCTTCTCCGCTTCTCCGCTTCTCCGCTTCTTACCTTTTCAACTCTCAACTGTCAACTTTCCGCTGAGAAAGGGTGGGGGAGGGCAGCGAGCAGAATCATTCTCCGCCTGCCACTCTCCATTCGGACAACTTCATGCAATACAGCGCAACTGCATCTGCGTAACGGTCGGCAGACTGTTGCAAGAGATTCCGGGCCTCAAGCAGATCGGATAAACCCGTTACACCCGCACCGTAATTGTCCCGACTGATCTTCAGGTTCTCTTCTGCGACGGAAATGGATTTTCTCTCAAGTAAAACCTGACTGTATGACTGATTTAACTCGTTACGGATCTGCTGCATCTGCACTAACAGCAGTTCTTCACTCTCGCGGCGCGTATTTTCGGCCGCCAACTGTTCGAGCTTCCTGCGCCTGACGGCGTGCGAACTGCTCCACCAGTCCGTAACGGGTACGGAAACGGTAGCAAATACCGTCCCCAGGATGTTTTTCATTCCCCCGTCCCTGTGCAGATCCAAGCTGATATAGTTACCTCCCGCGCCGACGGCCACGGTCGGAAGGCTTTTGCCGGCTTCCATCCTCACCTGCATTTTGGCTATGTCAACGTTTTTGTCCAGTAACCGGTATTCGGGACGGTTCAGCAGCATTGACGCGTCAACCGCGCCCGCAAACGGCAACGCCGTTTCGTCAAATGGCGGCGCCTCTATCTCGAAGCCTGCGGACGGGACGCCGATCATCTGAGACAATGCGAGTTTCAGCGTCTGTATGCCGTTTTCCACCTTCGTGCGACTGCCCGTCAGCCTGTTCCGTTCAAGCTCCACGCGCAAAAGATCGTTGCGCGTGGTCAGCCCCGCCTCCACGGCGACGCTCACGTCTGACAAGATACGGTCAAGCATCGCTTCGGAATCTTCAACGGTCTTCATCTTTTCCCGCATCGAAACGAGCTGCCAAAAGTAACGCTCCACGGCAAGCAAAACTTCGTTGCCGGCCATTTGCTTCTGCAGTTCGCGGACTTCCACGCCGGCGCCTGCAAGGCGGTTCCCGTTCACAATCCGTCCGCCCGCAAAAAGAGGCTGCGTAGCCATGATCCCGCCAGCCAGCCCGTTCTTCAGCGCCTCGATCCGGATCGGTTCACTGTTTTGCATGCCCGCGAGCGAAGCGGGGTCGATGGGGGCGCCGTTCATCATCGCCCATCCGACCAGGGGCGTAAGCACGCCGGTGAGCGACTGCATCTGTGCCGACATGTCCATGGACATATCTATCACCGGCCTGTTGAAGGAGAAGCCGATGCCGGTGACTTTTATGTCCGGAAAATAGCGGGTGAATGCTTCTTTCTGCTGCTGTCGCGCAACTTCGACCGCAATCCCGGCATTCCGAACCTGTACATTGTTTTTCAGCGCCAGCTCCCTGCACCTCTCGAGCGTCAGCACCTCCTGCGGAAAGGCGGAGATCACGGCTGCCGCCAGCAGGAGTGTCGATAATAAGATCTTTTTCATTATTAAATTGTCAACTGATTATTTATCATATTTCCTGTACACCAGCCAGTAGACCAGCGGCAGGACGGTAACCGTCAGGATCATCGTGATGAGCGTGCCGAAAAAGATTATGGCCGCCATTGGCGCCCACATCGGGCTTTGGCTGATGATCATCGGCAGGACGCCCATCGCGGCGACGGACGAGGTGAGAAAAATGGGACGCATACGCCGTTTTCCCCCCTCCAGCGCAGCCTGCCTTATGCTTTTTCCCTTCCGGAAGCGCAGGAATTCAATATAGTCAAACATGATGATCCCGTTGCGGACGATGATTCCCGCCAGACCGATGATCCCCAGCAGGGCAAAGGCGTTGAAGTCGATGTGCATTATCCATACCCCGAAGCCTGCGCCGAAGACGCAGAGCGCTGCCGACGACATCACGATGACGGCTAACTTTAACTTTCGGAAATGGAAGATCAAAATCAGGAAGATTATCAGCAGAGCGACGAGCACGCCCTGTATTATGGGGGCAAAAACCTCCTCGTCCTGCTCCCTGCTGCCGCCGTATTCCAGTAGCATGTCCGGCGGGAGCTGCGGCAGAATCGCAGTATCCACGTGTTTGAATATTTTGCTCAGGACGCGATTCACGTTTTCGCCCCGCCTTATGTCAGCCATCACGGTGATGGAGCGCAGTCCGTTGCGGTGCGTGATGACGCTTTCGTTCCATTCGGGCGATATTTTTCCGATCTGGCGCAGCGGGACGGAGGGGCCGAGAAGACCGGAAACGGGTACGTCTTCCAGACCGGAGACGTTCCTGTCGACATGCTGCGGCACCAGACAGACGGGCAGCTGATAGTTGCCTTCCCAGACTTCGCCGACTTTCATTCCCGTCAGACCCGACAGGACGCTCAGCGAAACAAACGCTTTGTTTATCCCCAGACGCGACATTTCTTCCCGGTTGAGTTCTATTCTCGTGCTCAGCACAGGCGTTTCGAAACTGGTGCCCACCCACAGACATTCGTGCAGTCCGCGCAGGTAATTCACTATCCCTTCGGCCTGCGATTTCAGTTCCGCCATATTGTCGCCGGTCAGACGGACTTCAAACGGCGCATCGGTCGCCTGGAAATCGAGCTGTTTGAACCGTACGTAACATTCGGGAAAATAGAGGGCATAACGGTTGGTATATTCGTCGAGCAACTGCTCGGTCGCCCTGTCCGACACGGTATTGACGATGAACTGGGCGTAATTTCCGGCAGGGATGTGCGGCGCGTAGAGGAAATGGAAGCGGGGCGAACTTGTGCCGACGAAGGCCGAAACGGATTTTATGCGGCTGTCCTGTCGCAGGATATATTCCAGGCTGTCGGCAATGGCGGCGGTTTTTTCGAGCGGACTGCCTTCGGGCAAATATATTTCGACGGCAAACTGATCACGTTCGGCCACGGGCATCATCCGTATCGGTACGAGTGAGAAAAACAGCGCGCCTGCAACAATACTCGCGAAGGCTGTGAGGAGCGTTGCGGCGGGAAATGCAAAGACTTTTTCCAGCAGCCTTTCGTAGGCCGACCGGACGACGTCGAGAAAGGTACGGCGTTTTCCGTCCCTTTCGGCGTCCGGCGCGTGCAGCCCCTTCCTTATCAGAAAGTACTGGATGACGGGGATGACCAGGACGCCTGCGAGCAGCGACGAGAAGAGCGTGATGCAAATAGTCCAGGGGAAGTGGACAATCATGTCGTGCATGTATCCCGTGGTGGTGAACAGGAGCGGGATGAACGTGATGGTGATCGCCAGCGTGGCCGAAAGGATGGATTTGAAGTATTCTCTGACGCTGCGTATTGTAGCATTCCAGCGGTCAAAGCCCGCGTCCAGCTTGTCGATGTAGTTGTCGACCACCACGATGGTATCGTCGACGATAATTCCCAGGACGGCCATCAGGGCAGCCAGTGTAACGAAATTGAGCGGAATACCGGCAGCGTACATCACGACAAAGGTGATGGCGATGGTGATCGGTATCGACATTGCCGAAACGGCCGATACGCGGAAGGGCAGCAGGATGATGATGACCAGCACGACTGCCAGGATTGCAATCAGCAGTTCGCGCAGGAAGATGGATATGGACTCCGAAACGATTTCCGGCTGATCGGCGATACGGTTGATATTCACGCTCGCAGGCAGTTCGCTTCCGAAGGCAGCCAGTACCCGGTTCACCTCTTCGCCGAAGGTTATAATGTTAGCTTTCGGATTCGCTTCGATCGACAGCAGGACACACTGTCTGCCGTTGTACGTAATATAATCGTCCGGAGCGGGATATTCGCGCACCACCGAGCCGATGTCCTTCACGCGGACGACGTTTCCCGCCGGATCGGAAAAAATAATCTGATCGGCAATATCCTGTTCACTCCTGAAGGTCTCGGCAATATGTATGGGAGAGATGTCCGCACCACCCGTCAGCGCGCCGCCCGCTGAGGTGAGACCCTGCGTGAGGAGAGCAGTGGCCAGCGTTCGGGAACCGACGCCGTAAGCCGAGAGTTTTTCGTTGTCGGTATAAATGCTGATCTGCTCCTTCCGGGAGCCGTACCGCCGCACGTTCGCCACGTCGGAGACAGCGCGCAGACGGTCTTCGAGGATGTCGCAGCAAGCGTCCGTCTCGCGATAACTCTTGTCGCCGGCCTCTATCGTCACCAGCACGGCCGATACATCGCCAAAGCTGTCATTGACCACGACGGCCGGCACGCCCGGAGGAAGGGTGGTTTTGAATGTAGAAATCCCGTGTTTGATCTTACTCCAGACAACGTCCTTATCCTTCACGCCGTCCGCCAGGTCGACGAAGATGTAACATATCCCGTCCCTGGTCTGCGAAGCGGTTGTCTTGCGGTTGACCTCCGAATAGGTGAAAAGATACCGTTCGAGCGGTTTGGTAAGCTGCTCCTCCACCTGACCGGCCGCAGCGCCCGGATACACGCCCACCACAAGCCCTTTGCGGATAACGCTTTCGGGCATTTCCTGCTTCGGCATCCTGACGAGCGAAATGATTCCGCCCGCAAAAAACGCGACAACCAGCAAAAGGACAATCCGGCGGTTCACCAGCATCCATTCGATTATTTTACTGTTATTCGTCATACCCGTAATTCTTTGCTGTTCATTATTCACTGATGACGATCGCCGTTCCCTCGCTGATTTTCAGGAAACCCTCCGTAATAAGCCTGTCGCCGGCCGAAAGCCCCCCGGTCACGACAATACCATTGTCGTCCAGTCCGCCCGTTTCGACAAACTGCCGCCGGGCAACATTGCCGTCGGCAATCCAGACATATTTCCTGCCGTCCGCCGCAATCTGCACGGTACGGTTCGGCACCACCACCTCCGCCGCTTTCGCATCCTCCGCAAGAGAAACCCTGCATACCATGCCGGGCAGCAGGGGAGAATGATTATCTGCACCGGCACTGTTGGCAATTTCAATCTTCGCCCCGTAGGTGTGCGAGACGGGACTGGCTGACACGCCCTTCATTATCACCCGACCCGTAAAAGCGGCGCCGTCGAGCGCGGCGACAGAGACGGCAGCCGTCTGTCCCACGGCAATTTTGCCTATCTCGCTTTCGGGCACGGGAATCCTGACAAGAACCGTTTCCACCGAAATAAGCTTAAGCGCCTGTATGCCCGGCATCACATTCATTCCCGGTTCTATGTCGCGTCCGGAAATCACGCCGCCGCGGGGCGCATAAAGCCTGCAGTCCTCCAGCGACTTCCCGGCCACGGCAGCCATCGACTTTGCCTGCTGCAGACCCGTCTCGACCTCCACCAGCCTGATGTCGGGCAGAGAACCGTTTTCATGAACTTTCGCCAGCCGGTCATAAGCATCCTGCGCCTGGCGGAGCTTGGCCACAGCACCCTGATACGTATTTTCGGCCGTAGCCGTGGCAAGCGTGGCGAGCAACAGCCCTTTCGTCACCCGCTGTCCCTCCTGCACAAAAACCTCTTCCACCGTGCCGGAGCGGGCAAACGAGAGCGATACGGCAGCCGATTCTTCCACCGTACCCACATAATTCCTTACGCCTGTCCTCTGCGTAGCGGCGATTTCGATAACCTTCACGGGAACAGCCGTCACCTGCCGTTCCGTCGTCTTTTCGCCGGAACAGGCGGTTAAAACGCACAGCATCATTGCTGCAAAAACTGATTTTTCATTCATTACCTGCCTGTTTTACTCTTTTCCATACCTGTTTTCCGCTGAAGAATCCAAGGTAACCGCGAATCTCGATCTCCTCCTCACCCCTCACCGTGATAACACCTTTGACGTTTTTATCCAGGTGCGGGGCATAAACACTGCCTTCGTACGTTTCATCCTCCTGCATCACGAAGTTCTTCAGCGTCAGAACGCCAACTGCCTTTTGCTTCTTCGGATCCCTTATCCAGATGATTTTACCGAAATATTCGCCGTTTTGCCGGTAAATTTCGATTTTCGATTCATCCTTTTCCGTCAGCCAGACGCCTGCAATATCCCGAGCAGCGGCCGGAAAGCTGAACAGAAACAATATCACTCCGGCGACAAAGCCTGATTTTATTCTGTCTGATTTACACATATTTTTATGATTAGATGATTGAGGGGTGAAATTACTGTTTTTAGCCCCCCGGGAGTGGTACAAAATAACAGAAAATTGTTATAAAGTGCCGTGATCAAAAAATTATGCGCACTTTTGCAATCGGAATGTTTATCGAAAATGAAAAGAAAAAGAAAAGTTATACAAATCAGTCCCGACGAACTGTTCAAAACTTTTGAAAACGAAAGCATCGAAGACTGCTTTATCGCCTCGGACAACATCACCGATATTGTTACTCTTGACAGGATAGGGAAAGAGAATATCCTGCATTTTCCGTTTCGCAGCAACGAAGTCATTGTACTCGTGTGCACCGGCGGCAGCCTGAAAGCAAAACTGGAAACAAGAGACTTTGTGCTCGAAAAGAATGTCTTACTGGCGATTCTTCCCAACCGTATTTTTGAAATAACCGAATATTCGTCAGATTTCAGGTCAATAGCCTTCATCCTGAAAACAAGTTTCTGGGACAAGAAGGAGAGTTTTTCGGAAGCAATGGAGCTTCAGCAGCATTTTCTCAACGAAGGAGGCATGAAGCTGACCGAAAACTGCATGAAGGAAACGCTGGCCATTTACCGCCTTATAAAGAACAGGATAGCGGAAAAAGGACTTTTCAGCCGGCAAATTATCCAGCAATACGTCAATGTCCTTTTTTATAATGCGTATGCGATTCTGCAGCAGAAGAACAGGCAGGAAACGGCGGAAAAACCACCGGCGAAAGAGTTTGTCTTCGAGCAGTTCATACGGCTTGTCGAACGCAATTACAGGGAACGTCGTGAAATCGGTTTTTATGCCGACAAGCTGCACGTGACGGCTAAATATCTGTCGGCGCTGATACGTTCGGCGAGCGGCAAAACGGCAGCGCAGTGGATCCGCGAATATTTGACTATAGAGGCGAAAATGCTGCTGAAATCGGGAAAAATGTCCGTCCAGCAAGTGAGTAATGAGTTGAATTTTCATGATCAGTCTCATTTCGGTGTATTTTTCAAAAAGCAAGTAGGCTGCTCACCGAAAGTGTATCAAAAAATGTGACGGCATGTTCATGTTTCGCACGCATGAACAGCGCAAAATTACCGTGAAAAAAACGCCATGATTCCGGCAATTCTCACTGCGAAGGCCGTCATTCATGTCCTGAGCGAAGATTTCCTCACTCAAGTGAAGATTTCCTCGCTTTTAGCGAAGAATTTCTCCTTCCGAGCGAGGAATTTCCCGTTCAGAGCAAGGAATTTCTCACTCAAGTGAAGATTTCCTCGCTTTTAGCGAAGAATTTCTCCTTCCGAGCGAGAATTTTCCCGCTCCGAGCAAGGAATTTCTCACTCCGAGCGAGGATTTTCTCGCTCAGGTGAAGAATTTCTCGCTCCGGGCACAAACGACGCCGCTCCGAGCGTGACGAAGCGCGCTCGGAGCGGTAAATATGGTACATCGGGCGAAAAATGCCGCGCCGGAAGCCTGCTATTCGGAGACTGTTTCGCCGTCGCGGTTGCGTTTGACGGGCGGGAAACGGACTTTAAGGGCTTCGTAGACGGATTTTGCACCGGTTTTCTGTGCGGTATTTCCGCTCCGTATTTCGGGCGTTGACGTCTAATGTCCTGATGGTTTTATTAAACGGCAGGAGATTTATGCGTACATTTTCATTTCCGAACCATTTTGCTAACCGTTTTTTATCGGAAACTGCGTCATTGGTACCGGGAAAAAGCAGGGGTGGCGAATGTGTGCCATGTAAGGTGAATTTCCAAAAAAGCAGGCATGCCCGGGATTGATTGTGCGGCGCAGTCAATACTGAATTTTCAAGTACCGTCCATTCCATAGACAGTCACAAAAAATGATTCGTCCGCCGTTGATTGAAACATCTTTAATATCCGGCACTCGATTATGTCCGACAATTTGCGTAAAGCCCTGCAAGGGTTCGTAAAGTTCGCGCATGTCAGCCATAAAAATGCCGCCGACAGTCCCGGTATATTGGTTGCCGACTTGA
>JAIRSV010000165.1 GCA_031255275.1 Proteiniphilum sp. | reverse complement strand
CTACGCGACGGCCATATATATAATGTACAGGGCAAGGCCATGCCTTGCCCTGTTTTCTTTTTCGCTCGTCGGGGCGGGTGCTCCCGCCCCTTGCCGCTCCGGCGCTCCCCGAGCTGGTTATTTCCACTTCCCAGCTTCTCCACTTCTCAACTTCTTAAAAAACATTTTCAACTGTCAACTGTCAACTTTCCATTGAGAAAGGGCGCTCCCCAAGCTGGTTTTCTCCAAAACGGGACGGAATAAAAAATGCCGGAACTGCTTTTGACGCTGTTCCGGCATTTCGTACGTGCGGTCGAGGGATCCGCTTACTTCTTCCCGCCGGAGAATGAATAGGGAAAATCGACCTCCTTGATGCCGCGCGTCTTATTGGGCGCGGAGGACATGGTAAAGTCGATCTTCGCACCTGCCATCAGTTCGTCGTGCGAAAAGTAGTTCTTCGTATACTCTTTCCCGTTCAGGCTGACGCCGGAGACGTACCTGTTTTCGCGACTGTTGCCGGGAGCGTTGATCTCGACGGTGTTGCCGTTCTCCAGGTGAACGGTAGCCCGGTTGAAGAGCGGCGATCCGGCTACGTACTCGCCGCTGCCGGGACAGACGGGGTAGAATCCGAGCGAGGAGAAAACATACCAGGCTGATGTCTGTCCGTTGTCTTCGTCGCCGCAGTAGCCGTCGGGATGGCTGCTGTAAAGCTTGTCCATCACCTCGCGTGCCCAGTACTGAGCCTTCCAGGGTTCGCCGGCGTAGTTGTAGAGGTAAATCATGTGCTGGATGGGCTGGTTGCCGTGGGCATACTGTCCCATGTTCATGATCTGCATCTCGCGGATTTCGTGTATGACGCCGCCGTAGTAGCTGTCGTCGAACACCGGCGGCATTATGAATACGGAATCGAGCATGTGTGTAAATTCCTTTCGGCCGCCCATCAGGTCGATCAGGCCCTGGGGGTCGTGGAATACCGACCAGGTGTAGTGCCAGCTGTTGCCTTCCGTGAAGGCGTCGCCCCATTTGGTGGGGCTGAAGGGGGACTGAAAGGTGCCGTCTTTGTTGCGTCCGCGCATCAGCTTGTGTTCGGGAGAGTAGAGGTTGCGGTAGTTGAGGCAGCGTCCGGCAAAGCGGTCGATCTCTTCCTGCGGACGGTTCAGCGCCACGGCCAGCCTGTAGATTGCCCAGTCGGCATAGGCATACTCCAGCGTGCGTGCTGCATTTTCGCGGATCTTCACGTCGTAGGGGACGTAGCCCAGCGTGTTGTAGTATTCATGTCCCAGGCGTCCGGTGGAGGATACTTTGGGATGTACGTTTTCCGTGCCGTGGAGCATGGCTTCGTAGAGGGCTTCGATGTCGTATCCTCGCAGGCCCTTCAGGTAGGCGTCGGCGACGATGGAGGCTGAGTTGTTGCCTATCATGATGCCGCGGTGACCGGGACTGGCCCATTCGGGCAGAAATCCGCTCTCTTTCCAGGTGTTGACGAGTCCCTGCTGTATCTCTGCGTTCACCGAGGGATATACCAGGTTCAGCAGCGGGAAGAGTGCGCGGAAGGTGTCCCAGAAACCGGTGTCGGTATACATGCAGCCGGGGAGTACCTGCCCGTTGTAGGGGCTGTAATGGAGGGTGTTTCCTTCGGCGTCGATCTCGTGAAACTTGCGGGGAAACAGCGTGGAGCGATAGAGGGTGGAATAGAATGTGCGCTGCTGGTCGAGGTCGCCGCCTTCGATCTCTATTCTGCCGAGGACGCTGTTCCAGGCGTCGCGTCCCTCCTGCTTCACCGTCTCGAAGTCTTTGCCGGAAACTTCCTTCAGGTTTTGCCGGGCCTGGGCGTGGCTGATGAAGGAGGAGGCTACCCGTGCCGTCACCTTCTCGCCGCGCCGGGTGGCGAACCCGACTATGGCGCCGGTATGACCGGCTTCCGCCTTATTGTCCTGCGAGCGGATCTCTCCGTCTTTCACCACGTGTTTGTGCCGGAAAGGTTTGTCGAAGACGATTACGAAATAGTTTTTGAAGTTGTCGGGGACTCCGCCGCTGTTGCGTGTCGTGTAGCCGATGATGGTATTTTCTTCGGGAAGGATCTCTACGGACGATCCTTTGTCGAATGCATCTACCAGCACACAGGCTTCTTCCGTTTCGGGGAAGGTGAAGCGGAAGATGGCTGCCCGTTCGGTCGGCGTAATTTCGGCCGTCACGTCATAATCGGCCAGGTATGCGCTGTAATAATAGGGTTTTGCCACTTCGGCCTTGTGCGAATACCAGCTGGCTCTCTTTTCCTGATCGAACTCCATCCGGCCCGTCATGGGGAAGATGGAGAACTGTCCGTAGTCATTCATCCAGGGGCTGGGCTGATGTGTCTGCTTGAATCCGTTCAGCTTATAGTCGGCATAGGCATACTGCCATCCGTCGCCGATTTTGCGGGTTTGGGGCGTCCAGAAGTTCATTCCCCAGGGACGGGCGATGGCCGGGTAGGTGTTTCCGTGCGAAAGGGGAAATTCGGACATGGTGCCCATCAGGATGTTTACGTAATCGACCGGCTCGCGCTGGGTCTGTGCTGCCGCCTCTTCCGCACATACGGCGGAGAGGAGCAGGGTGAGGGTTATGATGAACAGTTTCTTCATGATTGCTTTCTGTTATGCGGGTTTTTATATGGAGTTGATTAAATCTGTTTTGCCTTTTCTTTCCAGGTCTACGATCAGCTCGCCGAAGAGGGTGTTTACCCATGCGAACCATTTCCGGGTGAAATGGGTGGGATCGTCTTTGTGGAACGATTCGTGCATAAAGCCGGTATCGGCGTCGGTATTGCGCAGCACTCGCAGGCAGTTGCGGATTTCGTCGTCGCTGTTGCCGGTCTGTGCGCGCATGATGATGCTCATGGGCCAAATCATGTCGTAGCCGATATGCGGGCCGCCGATTCCTTCGCCGGCCTTTCCGCTGAAGAAGTAGGGATTGTCTTTGCTCCAGACCAGCTTCCGGGTGTTCAGATAGACGGGGTCGTTCTTTGCGACGGAACCCAGATAGGGCATTGCCAGCAGACTGGGTATGTTGGCGTCGTCCATGAAGTAGGTGTTGCCGAAGCCGTCTACTTCAAAGGCGTATACTTTTCCGTATTTGGGATGTTTCACCACGGCATACTGTTTGAGGGCGCTGTTTACTTCGTCGGCCAGGGCGTTGCTTTCGCCGGCCAGCGTTGCGTCTCCGAGGACTTTTCCGGCGATCTCGGCGATCTGCCGGAGTGAGGTGACGGCAAAGAAGTTGGAGGGTACCAGGAACTGGTAGGTGGTGGCGTCGTCCGAGGGGCGGAACGTGGAGGCGATCAGTCCTACCGGTTTGACGGGGTTACCGTATCCGTCGTTGTTTACCGTGTCCAGTTGACGTTCTGTTAACCGTTGAAATTTGTAGGGGCCGAGTCCTTCTTTTCGCTGCTGTTCTCTGAAGGTTTTGATCACAAGATTCATGGCCTTTCTCCACCCGTCGGTGTCGAAGACGGACATGTCACCCGTCATCATCCAGTAGTTGTAGGCCAGCCGCACGGGGTAGCAGAGTGAGTCGATTTCCCATTTGCGTTCGTGCAGCATCGGCTTCATATCGGTGAGGTCGCCGGCCCATTCTCCTTTCGGGTTGGGTTCGGCGTAAAAGGCGTTGGCATACGGGTCTGTCAGTATGCACTGCGTCTGCCGGTTGATTACTCCTGCGATTAGCTGTTTCAGCTCTTCGTCTGATCGGGTGAGGGGGAGGTAGGGCCATACCTGTGCCGACGAGTCGCGAAGCCACATGGCTTCGATGTCGCCGGTGATGACGAATGTATCCGGTTTTCCGTTCCTGATGCTGAAGTTTACGGTTGTATCCAGCGTATTGGGGAAGCAGTTTTCAAACATCCAGGCCAGTTTCGGATCCTTTATTTTTGCTTTCACTTTGGCGATGGTCTGTTCCACGGCGGTGGAGGTGAAATGGCGACTGGCTGCCGCCGGTCGGTTGGATACATAATTCTGTTTTACGGATGCGCCTTTGGGCGACGGGGAGGCCCAGGCGGGATGAATTGCCAGTGCGGTCAGTCCCGCGGCTGTTTTCTTAATAAAATTTCTACGTGTTGTCATAAAAGTTTGATGGATTTTCTTTGAATCTGTTTTGCTCACAGATCAATATGAATAATATCCCCTGCGCGGTGTGCAGGGGGTACAAAAAAAAAGTTTTATATTCGAGCGGAGTTACTTCTCTTTTTCGAGAAACCGAATGGGGAGTTTTTTCCGGAATCCTTCCTTGAAACACATCATTGTTTCGGTTCTCGAGAGCCCTATCGGCAGCAGCTCGTCGTGAATAATCCTCAACAGGTCTTTGTTGTTTCTTGCAATCACCTTTATCAGCATGTCATACTGCCCGGTGGTGTAGTAACATTCCACCACTTCGGGTACTTTTTTCAATTCTTTGATTACCTTGTCGAATACCGAAGGGGAGGAGAGGAAGATACCGAGATAGGCGCACGTTTCGTAGCCGATTTTCTCTGCATCCAGAATAAATTCGGAGCCTTTGATCACTCCCAGCCCTGCAAGTCTCTGCACCCGCTGGTGGACTGCCGCACCCGAAACACCACATGCGCGCGCTACTTCCAGAAAGGGAATGCGTGCATTTTCCACTATCATTTTGAGGATTCTTTCATCCAGTTCGTCCAATTCCTGACGTGCCATAATATTATACCCTGTTTTAAATAATTACTGTAATAAATGTATCACCAGTCCCGAACGCAATTTGGGTTCGAACCAGGTAGTTTTGGGAGGCATGATGTTGCCTGTGTCGGCAATTTCCATCAGCTGCTTCATGGTGACGGGATAGAGGGCGAGGGCGAGTGCCATTTCGCCGCTGTCTACCCGTTTTTTCAGTTCGCCCGTTCCGCGGATGCCGCCTACGAAGTCGATCCGTTTGTCACTGCGGAGGTCTTTGATCTCCAGTATTTCATCCAGGATCAGGCGGGAGGTGATTGTCACGTCGAGCTGTCCGACGGGATCATTTTCGTCGTAAGTGCCGGGCTTCGCCGTCACGCTGAAGGAGCGTCCGTCGAGATAGAGCGTGTATTGATGGAGGCGCTGCGGTTTTTGTATTTCCGAGCCGGTCGGCTTTACGATGAAATTCTTTTCGAGTTTCCGTATAAATTCATCGGGGGTGAGTCCGTTCAGGTCTTTCACCACCCGGTTATAGTCGATGATGGTCAGCTGGCTGCCGGGGAAGCAGACTGCCATAAAGTAATTGTATTCTTCGTCTCCTCTGTGACCGGGACTGTTTTTTGCCTTTTCGGCTCCCACCAGTGCGGCGGCGGCGGAACGGTGATGTCCGTCGGCGATATACATGGCGGGGATGTCTGCGAATATTTCCGTGATCCGGCGAATTTCTTCTTCTTCCGCTATCAGCCAGAGGTGATGTCCGACGCCGTCGCCGGATACAAAGTCGTATTCGGGTTCGCGTGCCGCAACCTGCTTCACTATTGCGTCCAGTTCGTCGCTGTCGGGGAAGGCAAAGAATACCGGTTCCATATTGGCGCCGGTCACCCGGACATGTTTCATGCGATCTTCTTCCTTGTCGCGGCGGGTCAGTTCATGTTTTTTGATCTTCCCGTTCATGTAATCCTCCACGTATGCGCCTACGACCAGGCCATACTGGGTGTTACCGTTCATCGTCTGTGCGTAGAGGTAATACATCTCTTTGTCATCCTGTTGGAGCCAGCCGTTATCGCGGAATTTCCCGAAATTTTCGACTGCTTTTTCATATACATCAGCTTCATGTTCATCTTTCCCTGGCGGAAAGTCTATCTCCGGCTTGATTATATGATACAGAGACTTTTCATTTCCATCGGCTTCCCTGCGGGCTTCTTCCGAATTGAGGACGTCATAGGGACGCGATGCCACCTCTTTTACCAGTATTTTCGGCGGACGTACGCCTTTAAAAGGTTTTACTTTCATCTCATATTTCTTGATTATTTCGTGCAAATGTAGCTATTTTCTCTTGAATATTGGAAGGGATGATGGGATAATGTGATAAAGCTTTATTAATGGAACGAGGAAAGTTGAAAGTTGAAAGTTGTCATTTTTAAGAAGCGGAGAAAAACCAGCTCGGGGATCGCCGGAGCGGCAAGGGGCGGGAGCACCCGCCCCGACGAGCGAAAGAAAACAGGGCAGATAGTGTCCCGGAGGGACACGATTTTCATAACCGCAGGTCGCTGACCTGCGGGGGGGGACATCAGCGTCATACTGCCTGAAAGGCAGTACCGTTCAGTCAAGTCCTGCCTTTCAGGCAGGGCATCGCGTTACCGACAATCCGCAGGCTGCGTTTCACTTGCCCGCGGTT
>JAIRSV010000146.1 GCA_031255275.1 Proteiniphilum sp. | reverse complement strand
AGGGCGTAGAGATTGCCGCGGTAGTTCCCGACAATGGCCTGCGGGGTGTCTATCGACAGAATTTCGCCCGACTGTATCAGCGCTATCCGGCCGCAGCGCGTCGCCTCGTCCATATAAGGGGTGGAGACCAGAATGGTGATGCCCTGTTCTTTCAACCGTCTGAGCATCTCCCAAAACTCCTGCCGCGACACCACGTCCACGCCCGTCGTAGGTTCGTCGAGAAACAGCGCCGACGGACGATGAATCAACGCGCAACAAAGCGCCAGTTTCTGTTTCATTCCGCCCGAAAGCTGTCCTGCGCGGCGTTTCCGGAACGGCTCGATATGTACGTAGATGTCGCGTATCAGGTCGTAGTTTTCCTCCACGGACGTGCCGAAAAGCGACGCAAACAGGTTCAGATTCTCCTCAACCGACAAATCACGGTAGAGCGAAAACCGCTGCGGCATGTAGCCTATCCGTTTGCGAATCTCTTTGTAGGCGGCTTCCGTTTCCAGACCGTCCACCGCCGCGCTTCCCGAATCCGCAAGCAACAGGGTGGCGAGAATACGGAAAAGCGTGGTCTTACCCGCTCCGTCGGGGCCTATCAGACCGAACAGCTCTCCCCGCTCCACCTCGAAGGAGACGCCTTTCAGGGCTTCTACCGCTCCCCCGTCGTACGTTTTGGTGAGATTCTTTACGACAATACTTTTCATCAGTCAAACGAGATCTCGCCGTACATTCCAATCTTGTAACTCCCGTCGTTCTTCACCCGTATCTTCACGGCATAGACCAGATTTGCGCGTTCGTCTTTGGTCTGCACGGTTTTGGGGGTAAATTCCGCCTTGTCGCTAATCCATGCCACCCGGCCTTCGGTTGTGGCGAATCCGCCGTTGCCGTCATCCGTGTGCACTTTCACCTGCTGATTCAGCCTGATTTGCGGAAGCTGGTTTCCGCTGATGTAAACCCGCAAAGTCATCTCCGACAGGTCGGCGATGCGGTAGAGCGGTTTGCCGGCAGCGGTAGTCTCGTTTACCCGTGCATATTTTGTCAGGACAGTGCCGTTGACGGGGTTGACTATTTTGCACCGGTTCAGCTGGTCGTCGAGTTGTTCGACCTGAATTTGCAGGGCGCGTATCTCTTTGTCGATGCTCCTTGTCGAGATGTCGAGCGATGATTTTTGCGCCTCAATCTGCCTTTTCAGCAGGACTGTCCGGTCGTCCATGTCGTCGAGCTGTTTAGTGGTGGCGGCGTTCCCCCTGACTAAAGCGGACGTCCTTTCGCGTTCGCGTTGCGCGGCGTTGAGCTGCTCCTGCAACGATGCAAGCTGTACTTTTACGTCGGGCTTCCGGCTCGAAAGCGCCTCCATTTGCGCCAGAAGCTGCTCTTTTTTCAGACACAACGGCAGACTGTCCACATATCCGACGGTTTCGCCCTGTGCCAGCGTCTGTCCCTCCTCCAGGTCAAACCGGAGAATGACCCCCTGCGCCTGGGACGAAATAATTGTCTCCTCCGCCTCGAAAGCGCCCGAAGCGTCAAACAGATGGTTTCCGCCGCATGAAACGGCAAGCAGGCCGATGACCAATGCCGACAGACGGTTTATGATTCGATGATTCATAGTTAGCTGTTTTTTATCGTTAATTTCCTGTGGTTGATTTGTGATTGTATTGCGCCATGAGCCACTGTATCCGGTGCAGCAGCAGATTCTGACGCGCCTGGTCTTCGGCGTTCAGGCAGGTAATGTAATCGTTGGCGGTCGCCGTCCCCTGTTCCAGTTGAAGCTTTGCCGCACGGGTAACATTCTCCCGCAGCAGGATGATTTCGCCGTCGGTATCGATCAGTTCCGAGAGTTTGGCGATTTCCGAATCCTGTTGCGACAGCGCGAGGGTTGTATTGAAGACGAACAGCTCTTCCTGTACGTCAATCATGCCCCTGTTCACGCTGATGCTCTTCCGTTCGTCGCGCAGCGTGTAGAGTCCGGCAATATTCCAGCTCAACCTGATTCCGCCGATATAATAGGTGTCGAAGTCGTTGCTGAGGAAGTTCAATCCCGGACGGCCGTACCCGCCTTGCAGAAAAAGATTCAGATGAGGAATATTTTTCGACGTGATCAGCCTGTCCCGAATGTCGAGGACGCTTCTTTGCGTTTCGAACAGGTGCAACTCCGGGCGGTTGATGACGGACGAAAGAGAGAGTATCGCCGGTTGTTCGAAAACATCGTCTGCCCCAATCTTTTGATTGATAAAGAGCGAAAGCATATCCGTGTAACCCTTTCGCATGGACTTAAGCTCAATAGTACGCTGTTCGCTTTTCAGCAGTTCCGCCTTGAGAATATCGACGTCGCTTTCGGACGCAACCCCGTTTTCGACCGCGACGACTGCCCTGTCGATTCCCGTCAGAATGTCTTTCTTCAAAAGTTCAATCTGACCGGTTTGCGCGTCAATCAGCAAAATGCCGAAATAGAGTTGATTGATGCGCTCTTTCAGTTTGTGAAATTCCACGTCCGTTTTCCGGCGTTCGACTTCGGTAGTAGCCTTTGCCAGGTCGCGGCTGTTTTTCACTGTCAGCAAACCGGTCAGGGGTTGCGATATTTCCGCATAAATCTTATACTGATCGCGACTCAGCGCCGGCATGTCGATGTTCGGGAGCGAGAACGGGATTTTCGTCACGTCGGATTGCCGGGAAGCCTGTCCGCCAATGGAGAGCATGGGCAGATAACCTTTTGAGGCATTACCGACGGAGTACTCCCCGCTTTTTTCAATCAAGTCATACTGCCTTACCAGCGGCCAGTTTCGTTCCGCCATCGCATAACAACTGTCAAGATTCAGCACACGCCCTTCCCCGGCCGCCGACCCCGGCAGGGCGGCCGCGAGGAGGAACAGCAGGAAAAACGTTGCCCTGCCTGATAATTTTCTTTTCGTATTCATCTTTTATTCATTTGATTTAACCATTTGATTAACGCCTGTGCAAAAAAAACAGAGACGATGTTCCGAACACTGTATATATAGAGCACCGCACCCTATGCCTTGAACATGGCGTTAATCCACAGCGGGATCAGTTTTTTCCGTTCAAGCATAAGTTCCGTGTATTCATCCCCGTCCTTTCCCCTGAGGTTCTTCAGGATAGGCGCTCCGATAAACGGGAAAACAATCAACCCCGCTACATTGATAATGAAATGCAGGAAATCGACCCGTTGGATTCTGCCGGCCTCTGTCTCCTGCCGGAACTGTTTTATCAGCAGCGAGTCGGGCAGCACGGATTTGAGCGTTTGCGTAAATGACGACGTGTCGGGATTCATCCTCAATTCCGAAATGACGAAGGGGGCAATCTGCGGCTCTCCGGTCAGTTTGTCGATGTAAGCCGACGTGATGGCCGTCACTTTCTCCTCGAGCGAAGTTTCCGGGTCGTTGACGATACCGGCCACGATGCCGAACAAAAATTCATGCAGCGTTTCCATCATAATTATGTCGAACAACTTTTGCTTCGATTTGAAATAGTAGTTCAGCAGCGCCTGATTTATCCCGGCTTCTTCCGCGATGTCGCGGGTGCGGGTAGCGGCAAAGCCTTTTTTGTGGAAAACTTTCCGGGCGGCGGCTTTGATTTTCTGCTCCGTAGAAAGTTCCAAACCCTTGTCGGTTTCTTTGTTGTTCATCGATTGCATATTGTTTCGTTCTATATTGTCGCCGCAAATATAGAATAAGTTTTCCGATTAATCGAACGATTTAATCAAATGTTTAAATTTTTTTCCGCAAACGGACGGGATGACGCC
Organism: Proteiniphilum sp.; assembly: GCA_031255275.1. GTDB lineage: Bacteria > Bacteroidota > Bacteroidia > Bacteroidales > Dysgonomonadaceae > Proteiniphilum. The sequence continues at coordinate 16,872 of JAIRSV010000146.1, read as the reverse complement.
CGGCGGACGTTCTGCGACATAAAAAAACCCCCGTGAAAATCACGGAGGCAGAGAGACAACCTTCTTTTGTGTCTATAAACGCTTAACTTTTCAGTCAGTGACGGGTCAACCTATTTTTTACCGGTTTTCTTTTTATTGTCACTCTCTTTTTTTTCACTTTTCTTGTCGCTGCAGCAACTCTTTTTGTCTTCTTTCTTGTCTTTGCAGCAATCTTCTTTTTTGTCTTTGTGCTCCTTGCAACATTCCGTTTTCGCCTTTTCTTCCGATTTGGTCGTTTTGGCATCCTGCGCCGTTACGCCGACAGTGAAAGAGAGCGCCAGGAACATGGCGGCGGATAAAATCAACTTCTTCATACTTCCAGATAGTTTTAAAATGATTATACATAAACTTATCGGCGCAAATATACTACATATACCTCTTATAACGCACTGTCGGCGCCGTTAATAATCGGTAAAATAACACGCCGTTCACCGCGCCGGCACATCGCTTCGCCGACGCACGGTCCGACCCGGAATTCCCGTCACTCATCCGGCGTATGTAACCGTGCGGGAAAACTGCGGACAACACTCACGCCGTGGCTCTCAAGCCTTTTCGACGCAGTCTCTCAGCGGTTTCACCGCTCCTCTTACGCCGGACATACGTCAAATTGTTTCCGCAATGTTTGGCGGTTATCTTTATTTTATTTTTCTTTGCCTCCGGGAAATAAACGTTAAAATCATTCACTTGTACGTCCTCTTTACTCAATGGAACTTTCTTAACATGTGGGAGAAGTAAAGCTATGGATACTTTCTGCAAGATGACCGATGAGGAATTGGTTGTTTCCTATGCCGGCGGCGATGATTGTGCGTTTGATCTGCTCCTCAGCCGGCATAAACAGTCTCTTTATTCCTATATTTTTTATACTGTCCGCGACAGGGGACTGGCCGAAGATCTCTTTCAGGATACTTTCGTCAAGGCCATCATCACCATCCGGCAGGGGCGCTATGTGGAGTCGGGACGCTTCGGGGCGTGGCTTATGCGTATCGCGCACAATCTGATCATTGATTACTTCCGCCGGAAAAGGAGTGAGAATACGGTGTCGAATGACGATTGCGAGACGGACCTCTTCAACGATCCTTCTCTGTGCGACGATACGGTGGAGATGGAAATGGTGAAGTCGCAGGTGTGCAGCGATGTGAAAAAGCTGATCGGATTCCTGCCCGAGGTGCAGCGCGAGGTGCTGGAGATGCGTTATTACCGCGACTTGAGTTTCAGGGAGATTGCCGATGCTACCGGCGTGAGTATCAACACGGCGCTCGGACGCATGCGTTATGCCATCCTGAACATGCGCCGGATGGCGACCGATCACAAGATGATCCTGACGGTTAACTGAGTCGCGATGACGGGTGCGTAGGCCGGCGCGGGCTACTCGAAGCGGATGGATTTGGCGGGGGTGATCCTGGCGACCAGACAGGAGGGCGCCGTCATCATCAGCAGAGAAACGGTGAGCGTCCCGACGTTGAGCAGCACGATGTAAAGGGGGTTGAAATCCACCGGTACGGCCGGGAGGTAATAGGTAGAGGGGTCGAGCTTGAACGGCTGATACCTGTCCTGTATGAAACAGAAGGCGAGTGCGATGATATTTCCCCAGCACATTCCCTGTCCGATGAGGAAGGCGGAAAGGTACAGGAAGATTTTGCGGATGCTGAAATCTCTTGCTCCCATTGATTTCAGCATACCGATCATGTTCGTGCGCTCCAGGATGATAATGAGCAGACCGGAGATCATGGTGAAACCCGAAACTACGGTCATGAGGATGATAATGACCCATACGTTCATGTCGAGCAGGTTGAGCCAGCTGAATATCATCGGGTTGATGTCTCTGACGGAACGGGCATACAGGGTGTTGCCGAGCCGGTCTCGGTAAGACGCCATTTCGAAAAAGAGATCCTGTGCGATTTCCGCAATTCTGTCCAGGTTGCCGTAATCGCGGACTGACACTTCGATGCCGCTCACCATGTCGGCGTCCCATCCGTTGAGGGTCGAAAGCACTTCGTTTTCGACAATTACAAAGAGGTGGTCGTAACTTTCGAAACCGGTGCTGTAAATGCCCGTAATCTCGAACCGGCGGACGCGTACCGGTTCCTGTACGAAGTAACAGGTAAAACTGTCGCCCGTTTTCAGCCGCAGCCTGTCGGCGATCTCCTTCGAGATGATAGCCCGGTTTCCCGCAGCCGTGTCGCCGGACTGAATGACGGTTCCTTCCTGCATGTTTTTTCCGAAGAAATCCCAGTCGAATTCTTCCGATGTTCCTTTCAGCACTACGCCCATAAAATCGTCGTCGGTCTTGATAATGCCCGGCTTCGTGATGAATTTCTGTACGTGACGGATCTCCGGATTGGCGGCGAGCATGGCGGCAAGCGTGTCGGAGAAGACGATGGGGGTATGTTCGTAGGAGGATGTGTGCTCGAAGGCGGTGATCCGGATATGAGACTCGAAACCTGTCACTTTCGTGCGGATTTCTTTCTTGAAGCCTACGATGATGCATACGGAGATGATCATCACGGCAAGCCCCAGCGCCACGCCGGCGATGGCTATCCTGATGGCGGGCGATGAGACGCGTTTGCCGTTCCTCTTGTCGCCCTTATAGATCCGCTTCGCGATGAAAAGTTCCGTGTTCATATTCGCCGGTGATTCGGGGATAGGCTTCCAGTGCCTTTTCGAGCACCGTAAGCGCGTTGTTTAAGTCGTCTTTGTTCAGTACGTAAGCAATGCGTACTTCGTTCCTGCCCAGCCCGGGCGTGACGTAGAAGCCGGAGGCCGGCGCCATGAAGATGGTCTGTCCCTGATACCGAAAGTGGGAGAGACACCATGTGCAGAAGTCGTCGGCGTCGGCCAGCGGAAGCCTGGCCAGGGTGTAGAAGGCGCCCTGGGGCATGGGCGAATATACGCCCGGAATCCTGTTCAGCCGCTCGATGAGGTAGTCGCGTCGACTCCTGTATTCGTCGAAGTTGCGCTGCATGTATGCGTCCTCTTCCTGCAGCGAAGCGTTGGCGGCGATCTGTCCGATGAGGGGCGGACTGAGACGTGCCTGGCAGAACTTCATGACGGTATCGTGTACCTTGCGGTTTCGGGTGATGAGCGCGCCGATGCGGATGCCACATTCGCTGTATCTTTTGGATACGGAGTCGATCAGCACTACATTGGACTCCACGTCAGGCAGGTGACAGGCGGAGATATAGGGTGTGTCGCTGTAGATGAATTCGCGATAGACTTCGTCGGAAAAGAGGTAGAGGTCATATTTTTTCACAAGCAGTCTTATCTGTTCCATCTCGCGGGGGGTGTAGACGTATCCCGTGGGATTGTTCGGGTTGCAGATGAGGATTCCTTTGGTGCGGTCGCTGATCAGCTTTTCGAACGCCTCGATCGGGGGAAGGGCGAAGCCTGATTCTATGGTGGACGGGACGGTGCGGATGATGGCGCCGGCGGAAATGGCGAATGCCATGTAATTGGCGTAGGCCGGTTCGGGGACTATGATTTCGTCGTTCGGATTGAGGCAGGCCATAAATGCGTAGAGTACGGCTTCGGACCCTCCGGCGGTGATGATGATCTCTTCGGGCGTAAGGTCGATGTGGAATTGCCTGTAATATTTCGTCAGGTTTTCCCGGTAAAACCGGTATCCGTCGCTCGGGCTGTATTCCAGCGTGGTGCGGTCGATGCTGCGGATGGCCTCCAGGGCGGAACGGGGGGTGGGGAGGTCGGGCTGTCCTATGTTGAGGTGATATACTTTTGTGCCTTCGGCTTTGGCGGCGTCCGCGAGGGGTGCCAGTTTCCGTATGGGGGAGGGGGGCATTTGCGCGCCCCGCCGGGATATTTGCGGCATAGTGCTTGTGTTGATGTAATCGTTATTCGGGTTTTTGTTGTTTCCTGCGATGGGCAGGCAGGGGGCAAAGGTAGTAAAAAAGTCGGAGTATGTATTCCGTCCGGGTGTGTAATGTGCGGGGGACGGGACGGGGATATGTCCGGCAAGTCTTTGTGTGCCGGAGGGTAGCGGGGCGGTGTTTGCAGGTGTTTTGAATGATTAACGGTTATTATGGCGACGGGACGGGACTTTATGCGGAGGATTATGTGTATGTTTGCGCCTTGAAATTTTAAAAAAAGTATAAGAGAAATGATGATACGTATTGTAATTCCGGCGATAACGCTTGTGTTGGCGGCGGGTGTGGCGTCCTGCTCGGGGCGGAAGGCGGATGAGGATAAGTTCCGGAAGGGCTGGACGCTGACCTGGGAGGATAATTTTGAGGGAGAGGCCGGCTTGACTGCCTGGTCGAAGGTGCCGAGGGGGACGAAGTCTCTGAACCGCTATATGAGTGACAACGGAGCGCTTTGTGTGCTGGAGGACGGTTTTCTTGTTCTCCGGGGAGTGGAGAATGTGGGGGATCATGCAACGGTACCGTTCCTCACGGGAGGCGTCACGCGGCCGGGGATGGAACGGAACAGGGTGTGCCGGATCGAGGTGAGGGCGTGTGTGACTCCGGCGACGGGCGCCGTGCCGCTTATCGCGCTGCTGCCCCGGACGGAGGCCGAAGGCAACGTGTCCGTCCGTATGATGGAACGGCACGGCAGTGACGATTTTGTGTATCAGTCGGTCACGTCGGAGTATACCACCACGGGGGGATTGCCCGACAATCCGCCGTCCATGGCGCTGGTCGGGGTGAATCCCGATCAGTATCACGTGTACGGCGTGGAGACTTATCCCGACAGTCTGGTCTTTTTCGTGGACGGGAACCGTACCAAAAAATATCCTCGCGTACTGACTGATATACCGGGTCAGTACCCGTTTGCCGATATGGATTTTGACCTTTTTCTGGGCGTCAGGCTCGACCGGGATACCGATCCGGCGGCGCTGCCGGCGAATCTGTTTGTTGACTGGGTGCGGTATTACGAGCCGGCGCTGCCGGCCCCGGAGATGTGACCGGAGAGAAGACGTTCTTCGGCCAGTTTCGCGTACTTCGTCCCCGGACGCCCGTAGAGGGCGCAGGGGTGGATGCTGATTCCGCCCCGGGGGGTGAACCGCCCGGTTACTTCGATATACCTGGGGTCCATTAACCGGATCAGGTCTTTCATAATAATGTTTATACAGTCTTCGTGAAAGGCGCCGTGGTTGCGGAAGCTGAAGAGGTAGAGCTTGAGGCTTTTGCTTTCCACCATCCTGGCGTCGGGGATGTAGTCGATGCGTATGGCGGCAAAGTCGGGCTGCCCTGTGACGGGGCAGAGGCTGGTGAATTCGGGACAGTGAAGTGTGACCCGAAAGTCGTTTTCCGGATGTTTATTGTCAAACGCCTCCAGTATTTCGGGCGCGTAGTCCTGCCGGTATACCGTCCGGTTGCCCAGGAGGCTCAGTGGGTGATCTTGCATAATGTTTCCTGCTTTTTTTTCTGTTTTTTTCCGCACGCTGTCCCGGTGCGGACGGGGGATGGGGTTACGGGCGGAGTGAGCGTTCGGCCAGGTATTCCTGCAGCCCCCTGCGACGCAGGCGACAGGCGGGACAGTGACCGCAGCCGTCGGCGGGCAGGCCGTTGTAGCAGGTGAGGGTTTCGTTCCGCACGATGTCGAAGACGCCCAGTTCGTCGGCCAGTTGCCACACCTCCTTCTTGCTGCGCCACATGAGCGGCGTGTGTATCTCGAACGGGTGATCCATGGCCAGGCTGAGCGTGGTGCAGGCCGAACGGATAAAGGCTTCGCGACAGTCGGGGTAACCGCTGTAATCGGCCTCGGAGACGCCGATGACCAGGTGTCGGATTCCCTGCGCGCGGGCCAGGGTGGCGGCGCAGGTGAGGAACAGCAGGTTTCTGCCGGGGACAAAGGTGTTGGGATACGTGCCGGGGGCGATTTCGTCGTCCACCGGCAGCGAGGCGTCGGTCAGAGAGTTGGGCGCCAGCCGGGGGATGGTGTCTGCGTGCAGCAGACGGAACGGTATACGGGCCGTTTGCGCGATTCGCCGTGCATTTTCCACCTCCTGCGCATGGCGCTGTCCGTAGGCGATGCAGAGGGCGTGGAGGTTTGCGAATTGCTGTTTTGCCCAGTAGAGGCAGGTGGTGGAGTCCTGTCCGCCTGAGAAGAGGAGGAGGGCGTCCTGTTTTTTGTAATCGTTCATTGTTCTCTGTTTTTTATGTGGTTGTCTGAGTTACACGGAAAAGCGGCTGCTTTTCGCGGCAAAAGTACGAATATTTTGCGAGTTGCGCCGGCGGTGTGACTGTAAATTTTTCGCAGCATTTTCGTAACCGGATTGTAACATCCGTGTTGTACATTTGTGCGGAATATCCGAAGCGGATGGGTGCGGAGGATATAAAAAAGGAGGCTGACGGATATGGATGGCAGAATTTTAGTGGTGGACGACGAGCGGGATATTTGTGATATTCTCCGCTTCAATCTGGAGGGCGAGGGCTATGACGTGGATGTGGCCTTCTCGGGCGAAGAGGCGCTGGGGATGATCTCCGGCATACACCGGCTCGTGATCCTCGATGTGATGATGGGCGGTATCTCGGGGTTCGAGCTGGCGGAGAGGCTGCGGCGCGGGGGGAATCCTGTGCCGGTGCTTTTTCTGACGGCGAGGAGTGCGGAGGATGATCTGCTGACGGGTTTTTCGCTGGGGGGTGACGACTATGTGTCGAAGCCCTTCTCGGTGAAGGAGGTGCTCGTGCGCGTGCGGGCGCTGCTGAAGCGTACGCTGCACGTGCGGGCGCCGGCCGAGGGCGAGGGCGCGACGGTGTGGCGCTTCCGTGGCCTGCGTATCGACCCGGCGGACGGCCGCGTGCGGGTAGACGGCGTGGAGGTGTCGCTCACGCGAAAGGAGTTTGAAATCCTTTCGCTGCTGGCGCGGACGTCTCCGCAGATGCTGCCCCGGGCAGAGATACTGCACCGTGTGTGGGGCGACCGCGAGTTTGTGCTCGACCGCACGGTAGATGTGCACATCACGCGTCTGAGGAAGAAGCTGGGTGATTATGGCGGGATTATCGTGAACCGGTCGGGATTCGGCTATTACCTGCATGTCGACGCGGAGGAGGTGACGGGGGGCTGACCCGATTTTTCAACGATCGAAGGGATGAGACGAAGAATATCTTTCAAGTGGCGCATACTGTTCACCTTCACGGTGATCGTCGCCGTGTTTACGGCAGGGATCATCCTGTTTGAGCAGGAGCGATTCCGCCGGGAGCGTTCGCGCGGACTGGAGCGTACGCTCGGGAATAATGCCGACATCGTCTGCCGCTATCTGGACGGCGAGGGGGCAGACCTCGAGAGTGACCCGAAGGGGCTTGACGGACTGGTACGCTGCATGTCGCCCGAGGTACGCTTCACGGTGATCGGCCGCGGGGGACGGGTGCTGTATGACAGCCGCCTGGAGGCCGAAGGGATGGAGAATCACCTGGAGCGTCCCGAAATACGGAAGGCGGACGCCTGCGGCACGGGGACAGACATTCGTCCGTCGATCAGCGACGGCGTCAGATACCTCTACTACGCCCGGCGGTATGATCGGGGATACTTCGTCCGCCTGGCGATTCCGTATGACGTAAAGCTGCGCACGTTCATCAACTCGGGGAACCCCTCGGTTTGCTACATCCTCCTCTTCTTCGCCGCCTGCGTGCTGATGATGCGCTACTTCTCCGGACGGTTTTCGCAGTCGCTGAGGGCGCTTCGGGAGTTTTCGCTGAAGATGGCAAGCGGGGCCGAAATTCCGGACGGCTTCACCTTTGCCGACGACGAGGTGGGCGACGTGAGCGCCGGCATTGTAGAGAATTATAACCTGCTGCAGGAAAACCGTCGCCGGCTGGCCGCAGAGCGCGAAAAGCTGCTTCAGCACTTTCAGCTCTCGGAAGAGGGGATCGCCCTCTTCTCGGCCGACCGTCGCGAGATCTATGCCAACACCCACTTTCTGCAGTTTCTGAACGTGATCCTCGAGAGTCCCGCCCGGGAGACGGGGCGGCTTTTTGAAGACCCGGCACTGAGGGAATTCGTCACCTTCATCGACGCGCGGACAGAGGCCGGAAGCCTCTTCACGAAACGGATCGCAAAGAGCGGCCGACAGTTTGCCGTGCGCCTCATCCTGTTTGAAGACGGCAGCTTTGAATTTTATGTCAGCGACGTGACCAAGTCCGAAAAGATGCGCCTCCTCAAGCAGGAGATGACCAACAACATCGCCCACGAACTGCGTACGCCCGTGACCACCATCCGCGGCTATCTGGAGACCGTGCTCAGCCGCGACCGGGGCGACTTCAGCGCCCTCCACCGCGGGTTTCTCGACAGGGCATACGCGCAGACGGTTCGCCTCTCGGAACTGATTCAGGACATCAGCCTGCTGACGAAGATCGAGGAGGCGCCCGACCGCTTTGAACGGGAACCGGTACGGATAAAATCCCTGCTCAACGAGCTGGCCGACGACCTGGCCGACCGGCTGCGACAGACCGACGACCGCTTTGCGGTGGAGGTGAGCGACCGGGTGGTGATCAGCGGCAGCCGGACGCTGCTCTACTCCCTGTTCCGGAACCTGATCGAAAACGCCATCATCCACGCCGGCGCCGGCGTCGAGATCACCGTCCGCTGCTACAGCGAGAGCGAGGAGAGCTTCTTCTTTGAATTTTATGACACCGGGACGGGCGTGGAAGAGAGACATCTGGTACGCCTCTTCGAACGCTTCTACCGGGCTGACGCGGGGCGTACGCGGAAGACCGGCGGTTCCGGTCTGGGTCTGTCCATCGTGAAGAATGCCGTGCTGTTTCACCGCGGAAACGTAGTAGCCCGAAACCGTCCCGGAGGCGGGCTGCACTTCCTGATGACCTTCCCCAAAACCGGGAGGCTGACGCCGGCAGGAGAGTAAATCCGGTGATAAAGGTTTTTGTTTACGGGTAACCGGTTTTTGTTTATGCTAAAAAAGTTTTTGTTTATGAGCGAAAAGTTTTTGTTTATGAGCGAAAAGTTTTTGTTTATGAGTGGAAGGTTTTTGTTTATGAGTGAAAAGTTTCCGATCATGAGTAGAAAGTTTCCGATCATGATAGAAAAGTTTCCGATCATGAGTGGAAAGTCTCCGATCATGAGTGAAAAGTTTCCGATCATGATAGAAAAGTTTCCGATCATGATAGAAAAGTTTCCGATCATGAGTGCAAAGTTTCCGGTCATGCGTGAAAAGTTTCCGATCATGAGTGGAAAGTTTCCGATCATGAGTGGAAAGTTTCCGATCATGAGTGAAAAGTCTCCGATCATGCTAAAAAAGCCGGCGGTCATAAGCGAAAAACCGGCGGTCATAAACGAAAAACCGGCGGTCACCGACACGGAGACCGCCGATTCGCCAAATCGACTTACACCCCTGACCCGAACGGCTGTGTGAACCGTTACGTGAATTTTTTGTTATATCCGGCAGACGTAACACTACAGTATTAAAATCAAACGAAATGAAGTATATCGGAGCACATGTCAGTGCGACAGGCGGCGTGGAAAACGTACCCCTCCATGCCCGCGCCGTCGGAGCAACAGCATTCGCCTTTTTCACCAAAAATCAGCGTCAGTGGTCGGCCGCCCCCTATTCGCCCAAGAGCGTTGACCTCTTCCGCACACGCTGCCGGCAACTGGGCTATCCGCCGGGCAGTATTCTCCCGCACGACAGCTACCTGATCAACCTGGGACACCCGGAGAAGGAGGGGTTGAAGAAGTCGCGCGAAGCCTTCTGCGACGAGATGAAGCGCTGTGAACAGCTGGGTATCGACCGGCTCAACTTTCATCCGGGGAGTCACCTGCACCGGATCTCCGTCGACGCATGTCTCGACAGGATTGCCGCGTCGGTGAACCTGGCGCTCGAAAAGACGCGCGGCGTGACGGCCGTGATCGAGAATACCGCCGGACAGGGGACGAATCTGGGATACCGCTTCGAGCAGATTGCGCGCATCATCGACGGCGTGGACGACAAGAGTCGCGTGGGTGTGTGTCTCGACACGGCGCATACGCTGGCCGCCGGTTACGAGATCAGAACGCGCGAGGGGTATGAGGAGACATTCGCCCTGTTTGACCGCGTTGTAGGCTTCCGCTACCTGAAGGGGATGCACGTCAACGATTCGAAGAAGGAACTGGCCTCGCACGTAGACCGGCACGAGAACCTGGGACGGGGAGTGATGGGGATGAATCTGTTCACCTTCATCATGAACGATCCGCGACTCGACAATCTGCCGCTGATCCTCGAAACACCCGACGAATCACTGTGGGTGGAAGAGATCCGGCTACTCTATTTCCTCGACGTCAGGGGGTGAGGGTCGGCCGCCCCGGCAGTCGGCACTGTGCAGCGCCTCCAGCGCCATCCTCACCAGCCGGGCGTCGGTGACCTGCTGCGCATACTCGTCAATCGCCGCCGCCCCCGCCCCCATGCTCACGCCGGGGTGGCGGTAGGTCATGCCGCTCTCCGTCACCCCTCTTGCCGAAAGGTGAAATTCCACCGCCCCGGTCTCCCGCGCAATGGTCGCAATATTATGCGCATTGATGCCGCTGCCCGGCATGATGATGATACGCCGGCCGGCACGCCGCACCAGTTCCCTCAGCAGGGGGAGGCCCTCTACGGCCCGCTGCCGCTGCCCGGAGGAGAGGATCCGGCGGAATCCCAGAGAGATAATCCTCTCGAGGCTCTCGAACGGATCGCGGCAGACGTCGAAGGCGCGGTGAAAGGTGACACTCATCCCGCCGGCCGCAGCCACCAGTTCCCGGTTTCGCGCCACGTCTACCTCCCCCTCAGCCGTGAGGCAACCCGTCACCACCCCGTCGACCCCCAGTCGCCGCACAGCCTCAATATCCCGCAGCATAACCTCAAATTCCGGGTCTGAATAGAGAAAGTCGCCACCCCGCGGACGGATAATCACATACAGCGCCATATCGCGCAACTCCCTTGCCAGGGCAACGGTGCCATACGAGGGGGTGACGCCCCCCTCGGGCATCGACGCGCAGAGTTCTGCGCGGACGGCGCCTCCCTTCCGGGCCTCCAGGCAACTGGCCACGGAGTTGGCGCAAATTTCAAGCTTGCAATACATAAGTATAATTGACAGTTTTCCCAAAGATAAAGCTTTCCGGAGGATAATGGCGGAATATCACCCCCTTTTTGAGCAATCCGCCCCCGTATGCGGGAAAATAACTACATTTGCGGAAAAAACCCGTCACGCCGGTCGCCCGCCGCCGGGAGAACGGAAAATAACAGCAAGCACCGTCAAACTATGCACAAAATCATGGAATGTGTCCCCAACTTCAGCGAGGGACGCGACAAGGGAATCATCGAGAAGATAGCCGCCGCCTTTCGCCACCGGGACGGCGTGAAACTGCTGGACTGCAGCAGCGACGCCGATCATCACCGGTCGGTCATCACCGTGGCCGGCGAACCCGGGGCGCTGAAAGAAGCCGTCGTCGAAGCCATGGGGACGGCCGTCGCCCTGATCGACCTCACGCAGCACCGCGGACAGCACCCCCGCATGGGGGCCGTAGACGTAGTCCCCTTCGTCCCGATCAGCAACGTGACGATGGAGGAGGCCATCAGCCTGTCGAAAGAGGTCGCCGCCGCCGCCGCCGCACGATATGCGCTGCCGGTCTACCTCTACGAGCGGTCGGCCACGGCGCCTCACCGCGAAAACCTCTCCACCGTCCGCCGGGGCGGGTTCGAAGCGCTCTCCGCCAAAATGACCCTCCCGGACTGGATACCCGACTACGGCCCCAGCCGTCCGCACCCCACGGCCGGCGCCGCAGCCGTCGGCGCCCGTCCGCCGCTCGTGGCCTACAACGTGAACCTGGCGACGGACAACCTGCAAATCGCCATCGCCATCAGTCGCCGCGTCCGTCACCTGAACGGCGGACTGCGCTACTGCAAGGCAATGGGCGTCGCGCTGAGGGAACGCGGCATCACACAGGTGTCGATGAATCTGACCGACTGTTCGCAGACAGCCCTCTACCGGGCGCACGAACTGGTACGCATCGAAGCGCAGCGCTACGGAGTAGCCATCGCCGGCGCCGAAGTAATCGGCCTTCTTCCGCTGGAAACGCTGGTCGAAACAGCCGCCTACTACCTGGGGCTGGAGAACTTCTCCGTCAGCCGGGTACTCGAAGCGCGACTGGCCGAATAAACCCCGGGCGGCGAAACCGCTCCCCCACCCCGACACGAAAATAACGGCGATTCCGGTATATTTCTGCCGGATTTTGTATCTTTGCCGCCTGTGGAACCGTAACGGAGAATTTATTTAACAGAACTAACATATAACTACTCATGACAGAAAAGCTTCACAACACCCTTCGCGACTCGTCGGCAGCCAGATGGACTGCGCTGATCCTGCTCGCCTGCACCATGTTTTTCGCCTACATGTTCATCGACGTGCTGGCACCGCTGAGCACTCAGCTCGAGACGTCACTCAAATGGTCGCCCGAGACGTTCGGCGCCGTCGCCGGCTCCGAGTACTTTCTCAACGTATTCGTCGCCTTTCTCATATTCGCCGGGATTATCCTCGACCGGATCGGCGTAAGGCGCTCCGCCCTGCTCTCCGGAGCGCTTATGGTCGTCGGCGCCTCCATAAAGCTGTATGGCATCAGCGACAGCTTCAACGGCGGAGGATTCGGATACGCCTTCTTCAATTCATTCTGGACGGGCTTTCCCGCCTCCGCAAAAGTGACATGCGTGGGTTTCGCCCTGTTCGGCTGCGGAGTCGAAATGGCCGGCATCACCGTCTCGAAAGGGATCGTCAAATGGTTCGCCGGAAAGGAAATGGCCCTGGCCATGGGACTCGAAATGGCCATTGCCCGACTGGGCGTATTCACCGTATTCCGCCTCTCGCCCTACCTGGCCGAAAAGGGCGGCATAACCCTCCCCGTAGGCGTAGGCACGCTGCTGCTGCTGACCGGCTTGCTGTCATTCTCCGTCTACTTCTTCTTCGACCGGAAACTCGACGCACAGACAAACCGCCTCAAAACCGCCTCAAAGTCGGCAGACACGGAAGAAGAATTCAAAGTAAGCGATCTCAAAACCATCTTTACCTCCAAAACCTTTATGATCGTCGCCCTGTTGTGCGTCCTCTTCTATTCGGCCATCTTCCCGTTCCAGAAATTCGCCACAGGGATGCTCGAAAGCCGTCTGGGAATGACAACCCTCCAGGCAGGCAAACTGTTCTCCTACTTCCCCGTCGGCGCCATGATTCTGACCCCGTTCCTGGGCTGGTTCATCGACCATAAGGGAAAAGCCGCCACAATGCTCTTAGCCGGTTCGCTGCTGGTAATCATCTGTCACCTGATCTTCGCCGTGACGCCGGCCGAAAATTTCACGTTTGCCGTCGCGCTGGGCGCCATCATCCTGCTCGGAATATCATTCTCTCTGGTGCCGGCCGCCCTCTGGCCCTCCGTCCCCAAGCTGGTAGACAACAAGGTACTGGGATCGGCCTACTCCATCATATTCTGGATACAGAACATCGGTCTGATGCTGACACCGATACTCATCGGATGGTCGCTCAAGGCATCCAATCCCGACATAGCAGCGCGGATTCCGGCCGGCGAAGAGGTGAAATACAATTATACCGTCCCGATGCTTATATTCGCCGCGTTCGGCGTCGCCGCGCTCGCGCTGGCGTTCTACCTCAAAATACTGGACAGGAAAAAGAGTTACGGACTGGAACAGCCCAATATCCGGAAGTAACCGGACAATCCCGAAAGTATCAATAAGGCTGTCCCGTCATTCGAATGGCGGGACAGCCTTCGTTTCAACCGCACTGCCAAAAAGTCAGTATACATGATTTGGCAAAGATTTTGACCCCGTTTTGCCATAAACTAAAATTATGATCGTATGAATTTCAATAACTTGACAATAAAGGCACAGGAAGCCGTACAGAAAGCCATAGACCAGGCACGGGAAAACAGTCAGCAGATGATCGAACCGGCACATCTCCTCAAAGGGATCATGCTCGAGGGCGAAAACGTAACAGACTTCCTCTTCCGGAAACTGGGCGTGAATCCCCGGAACCTGTCGGAAATCCTCGACAGAGAGATCGAATCACTTCCGCGCGTATCGGGAGCCGAACCGGCGCTGAGCCGCGAAACCAGTGCAGTATTCAGGAATGCGGCCGATTTTGCCGGCAGGATGGGCGACCGATTCGTCTCGCTTGAACACCTGCTGCTGGGCATTCTGAGTGAAAAGAGCAGTGCATCTCAGATAATGAAAGACGCAGGCATTTCGCCGAATCACTTACAGGCAGCCATTCAGGATCTGCGCAAGGGAGAAAAGGTAACCGACCGGTCAGCGGAAGACACCTACCGGTCACTGGAAAAATATGCCGTAAACCTTACGGAGCGAGCCCGTAACGGGAAACTCGACCCGGTAATCGGCCGTGACGAAGAGATCCGTCGCGTGCTGCAGATACTGAGTCGCCGCACCAAAAACAATCCGATACTCATCGGCGAACCGGGAACAGGCAAGACAGCCATCGCCGAAGGGCTGGCCTACCGCATCATACGCGGCGACGTGCCGGAAAACCTCAAAAGCAAGCAGATATATTCGCTGGACATGGGAGCGCTGATAGCCGGCGCAAAATACAAGGGAGAGTTTGAAGAGCGGTTGAAATCGGTCATCAACGAAGTAATCAAATCCGAAGGAGAAATCATCCTTTTCATCGACGAGATTCATACACTGGTCGGCGCCGGTAAAAGCGAAGGAGCGATGGATGCGGCCAATATACTGAAGCCGGCACTGGCGCGCGGCGAACTGCGCGCCATCGGCGCCACCACGCTCGACGAATACCGGAAATATTTTGAGAAAGACAAGGCACTGGAACGCCGTTTCCAGACCGTAACGGTAGACGAGCCGGGCGAACCGGACACCATATCCATTCTCCGCGGCCTGAAGGAGCGGTACGAAAACCACCACAAGGTACGCATCAAAGACGAAGCGATTATTGCCGCCGTGCAGCTTTCGAGCCGTTACATCACCGACCGTTTCCTGCCCGACAAGGCGATCGACCTGATGGACGAAGCCGCCGCCAAGCTGCGCATGGAAGTAGATTCCGTCCCCGAGGAGCTGGACGAAATCATACGGAAGATCAAACAGCTGGAGATAGAACGCGAAGCAATCCGTCGCGAAAACGATACGCCGAAAGAGGCACAGCTCACCCGTCAGATAGAAGATCTGAGGGCCGAAGAGTCGGAATACAAAGCCAAATGGCAATCCGAAAAAGAGATAATCAATAAGATCCAGCAGGACAAGATTGAGATTGAAAACGCCCGATTCGAAGCCGATCGCGCCGAACGCGAAGGCGATTACGGCAAAGTGGCCGAACTGCGCTACGGCACAATCAAGGAGCGGGAGAATGAGATGGAAGAGCTGCAGCAGCAACTGCACGAGCGTCAGGGCGGCCGGGCTATGATCAGGGAAGAGGTTGACGCCGGAGATATTGCCGACGTAGTGTCACGCTGGACGGGCATCCCGGTCAGCAGGATGTTGCAGAGCGAGCGCGAGAAGCTGCTCCGTCTCGAGGAAGAGCTGCACCGGCGCGTAATCGGTCAGGACGAAGCGATTGCAGCCGTAGCCGACGCGGTACGCCGCAACCGTGCCGGATTGAATGACCCGAAGCGTCCCGTCGGCTCCTTCATATTTCTGGGAACGACCGGGGTAGGCAAGACGGAACTGGCAAAAGCGCTGGCCGAATACCTGTTTGACGACGAGAACATGATGACCCGTATCGACATGAGCGAGTATCAGGAGAAATTCAGTGCCACACGTCTGATCGGTGCGCCTCCGGGATATGTGGGATATGACGAAGGGGGGCAGCTCACCGAAGCCATTCGTCGCAAACCCTATTCGGTAGTCCTGTTCGACGAGATCGAGAAGGCACATCCCGACGTCTTCAATATCCTTCTTCAGGTGCTGGACGATGGCCGGTTGACCGACAACAGGGGACGGGTGGTGAATTTCAAGAATACCATCATCATCATGACTTCCAACATGGGGTCGAACCTCATCCGCGAGAACTTTGAACGAATCACGCCTTCGACCCGCGGAGAGATTATCGAAAATACCCGGAGTCAGGTAATGGATATACTGAAGAAGACAGTCCGTCCGGAATTTCTGAACCGTATCGACGATATTATCATGTTTGCTCCGCTCAGCGAGGGCGAGATTACGCAGATTGTGCGCCTTCAACTCGACGCTGTGGGGAAAATGCTGTCGGCGAACGGCGTCGAACTGAAATATACCGATGAAGCAGTCGGAAGTATTTCCTCAGCCGGTTTCGATACCGAATTCGGAGCGCGTCCGGTGAAGCGGCAGATTCAGCGGAAGGTACTCAATCAGCTTTCGAAAGATTTGCTGGCGGGGAAAGTAGACAGAACAAGACCGATTGTTATTGACGCCGTCGACGATGCCGTCTTTTTCAGGAATTGACAGTTTGGGAAGTGGAGATAACCAGCTCGGGGAACGCCGGAGTGGCAAGGGGCGGGAGCACCCGCCCCGACGAGCGATTTCTTTTTTAAGAAGTTAAGAATGTAATGGCCGTCGCTACGCGACGGCCATATATATCATATATATAATGTACGGGCAAGGCTTGCCTTGCCCTATTCTCTTTTTCGTTCGTCGGGGCGGGTGCTCCCGCCCCTTGCCACTCGGGCGCTCCCCGAGCTGGTTGCTTCCGCTTCTAAACATCATCACATTATCACATTGATTTGCGAGAAAGAAAAAACAGTGTGTTGTTGGCGTCTCGCACGGTGCGAGAAAGAAAAAGCAGTGTGTTGTTGGCGTCTCGCACGGTGCGAGAACTAAAATGCTGTGGTTGTTGGGGGACACGACCGGGGGTCTAAGAAAAAGCAGTGTGTTGTTGGCGCCTCGCACGGTGCGAGAAGAAAAAGCAG
>JAIRSV010000135.1 GCA_031255275.1 Proteiniphilum sp. | reverse complement strand
GGCGCTCAATGACTTCCGGCGGTTCAGAATGACCTCCGGCGATTCACAATTTGACCGGTTTAAGCGTAATGAATTTCATGAAATCATCATGAAAATGTGTTTTTGAGAAGTAGAGAAGTGGGGAAGTGGGGAAAACCAGCTCGGGCGATCCCCGAGCTGGTTTTCTCGACTTCTTAGAAAAACATTTTCAACTGTCAACTTTCCACTGTCCATTAATGAAGCTCCCGCCCCTTGCCACTCGGGCGATCCCCGAGCTGGTTTTCTTCACTTCACCGCTTCTCAAAAATTATTCACAGCCCGTTTATAGATCTGTCCAGCCATCCGAGTCGTCTCTCTACAAAATCTACGAGATATTCGACTTCCGCCGAATAGCTGCCTCTGATTATATCTGTGTTCCACTCGGGAGCTGTGATGCTCCAGCCGGCACCTCCACCGGTTTTCGGACTGAAGTTCCTCGCCTGCGCCTCCTGCAACAGTTGAGCGTGTTCCCTGATAAAATCCGGAACTTTATCCAGTGCAGGTTTCAGTTCATTCCACCGTTTTTTCAGTTCCGAAACAAAACGGGGGTCTTCGAAGAAACGGTCAAACCACGGTGAGCATGTTTTAATGAACCAGCCGTCCCATTCCCGGGATGTGGCCTTCTGTTCCCACGTAATATGATCGGCATTGCCGAAAGCTATATCAAAATCCCATACCAGCGGCTGTTCAATCTTCCCGCCCCGGCGAACGGCCAGGTAACAGCTGCCGCGCATATTCCCGTCCACATTCTTGGCAAGCTCCTGCACTATATAATAGTTGACGAACGATTTCACATCAATGTATTTGCGGTATCCCTCCTCCGGATGGCTGAAATTTTCCGAATACAAAGCCTGCTCGGCCATATTGAAGTAATTCTCCACATACTCGAACTGCGCTTCCGTGGGTTCATCCGGATCCTTGAACATGATGGGAAGATCCTTTAAGGCCGTTCTGAATTTGAACGGTTCATCAAAATGAAAATCCAACTCAAGAAAATAACCGCCCGTCAACGCTTCACCCGCATTATCGGAAGCTTTCACCAGATCCATATTGAGCCTCTCTTTCGCCACCTTCACATGCTCGGTCAGGGTATACACCCCCCGGTACGATCCGTTCAGGTAGAAATCGACGCTGAGGGACGCCGGCGTCCAGCTCATTCCGGCTATCCGGGATATTTCAAAAGCAGTGATATTTCTCAGCAGCGTTTTATCCGTATGATTGGCAAGCAGCGCCCAGTCCCTGTCGCTGCTCATCCCCAGCAGAGAAGCTTTGCTCTCCAGCTTTATGCGATACGGCTTTTTATCCATACCCCAGGTTGAGTTTCCGCGTCCCCTTATCCCGGCTGTGGAAGCAAACTGCTTTCCGTCCGTATAATATTTATCCGCGTCCTCTATGATAACCGTTGCGCTTACATAGTTTTCCTTATCCGAAATCGGCGCACCGCCTGCCGTATTGATGTGTACTGCCGGGAGGCGCGGCAGATTCTTCGTTACGGTAACAGTATAATCGGTTTTCGAGCCATCTTCGGCAGTAACAGTGTAAACAACCGGTTTGCTGAAATCATTTTGGGTAACGCTGCTGACCTGTTCCGTATCCCCAGCCTTTACCGATGCGCCCGAACAGGTGAACGTAGCCACCAGACTGTCGGGCGATACGCCATAAGGGATCGATACGGATATATCTCCGCCCGATACAGTACCCGTCGCCACCACCTCCAGCCCCTTATTGTATTCGGGGCGGAAAGCAAAGGTCTCGAACCGGGAAACGGATGAGAGTTCAGCCTCACGATTCTCCGAACAGGAAATGAAAATCAACAGTAAAATGACCCCCAGGGTCATTATGCCCGCCGTACGGGTCTTGACGGATCCGATCCGATCCGTTTTCACATCTCTGACAGTTAAGTCGATCATAATCTATATATTTAAATCTTTTCTTATTATTCTTCCTGTTATTATTCCGTTTTTTTCAGCCAGTCCGCCACTATACCGGCATCATAACCCAGTTCCAGCGCAGTCCGGAAATCAGCCCGGGCAGCCACCTTGTCAAACTGTCCGAGACGAACGCGCCCGCGAAGGATATGGAAATAGGGATTCTCCCTCTGCGATTTTTCCACAACCCGCAAGTCGGCCGACGCCTTAAATAACTGCTCCGTATTCACGTAACATTCCGCACGACCCATGTAGAAACCCGGATCAACCGCAGTGGACGAGGATGACTGTATCAGTTCCGTATAAATCCTCTCAGCCCCCTCCCAGTCATCGTCCAGCTTGCAAAGGAGCGCCCTGCTCAGCTTCGTGTACACGTTCTCCCGGTCTATCGCCTCCGAAGCCTTGAAGTCGGCCTCCGCCGCAGCCCTGTCGTTCTTTTCGAGAAACAGCAGACCGCGCCGGTAATAAGCTTCCACGCTTTCCGGATAATTGCGGATAAGCGTATTATAATCATCCATCGCCTCGTCAAACCGCTCCATGTCACACAGAAGAGAAGCCCTGTTATACAGCGCAGCCTCAGCCAGCGGATTGTTGGCCATAGAAGCGGTCAGCGAAATAAAGGCATCGTCATACAGACCGGACTGCCGCTGCAGGATTCCCAGATTCAGCAGCAAAACGGGATTGTTTTCATTCGACGGATCCAGCGCCATAGCCCTCTGCAAAGCCACGGCCGCGCTGTCGAACCTGTTCCCCTCAATATGTACGCCGGCCAGATCAAGCCACTGATTATAGGTCTGCGAAACACCCGCAAAACACACCGGCAGCAACATAAAACTCAAAATTTGTCTCTTTATAGCCATAAATCAAAAATATATGGCACAAAAATAGTCTATTTTTATGTGCTTTTATGTACATTTGCACCTCAGGTACTGTTTAATGATTTTTCCGTGAAAGTTATTTGAGTCCGGAAAGGCCGTTTTTTTCACACACACCCAAATTCTTTTCCCGGAAATCCTGAAAAATATAAGCAGTATCCGTCACATCCGGTAAAATTTTCAACACATCTAATTAATAAAAGCTATGTTATTGCAAGTACACAACATTTTTCAGCAGGATTCACTGATGGTCTCCTCCTCCGGACACACAGTCTCCGCATTAATCAAACAGGGACGTTTTGAAGAACTGTTAGACAAACTCATTCACTGGAGTATCGATTTCGGCGGCAAGCTGATACTGGCGATCCTTATCTTCGTCGTCGGGAAATGGCTGATAAAGCGGATAAAAAATGCGATTAACCGGATCATGATCAAAAGAAGACTGGACCGTACACTGCAGGGATTCCTCAAGAATCTGACGGACATCTTCCTCTACACGGTGCTGATTATATTCATCATAAACCTTATCGGGACGAAAACGGTATCCATAGCCGCCATTATCGCCGCGGCCGGACTGGCGATAGGACTTGCCGTGAAAGACAATCTGGCCAACTTTGCGGGAGGAGTGATGCTGCTCTTCAACAGACCCTTCAACGCGGGCGACCTCATTGAGGCGCAGAATCTGAAGGGAACCGTGCAGACCATCGGTATTCTTTATACGCAGCTCGTCACGTTCGACAGCCGGCGGGTTTACATTCCTAACGGTCCGTTATCGACCGGGAATATCATCAACTACTCTTCGGAACCGGCCCGAAGGCTGGAATTTGTTATCGGCGTGGATTACGGTACAGATGTAAACGAGGTGAAAGAGATCCTGTCGGAAATCATGCACAGTCACCCGAAAATACTGAAAGATCCTGCACCCGCTGTCATTTTCAGGGAAATGAAAGACAGTTCGATCGAGTTCGCGCTCCGTTTTTTCACGAAAAACGAAGACTATGCGAATGTAAGCTTCGACATGAACGAGCTTGTATACAACAAATTCAATGAGAAAGGCATCTCAATCCCGTTCCCTCAGCTCACCCTTCATCTGGCAGGCGACTCCTCCGACAGGAACATTTTCAAATAAACAGAATAAACGGCTTGAATGGCTCAGTATTCGGCTCAGTATTCGGAGCTGAAGTGGAAACGGATACGGCTGAAATCCTGCTGCGCCATCATCAGGATATAGTTTGATTCGGCGAGAAAAACGTCCCGGCCCTCTTTGTCGTACGCCATATACTGGTATTTCCGTTTCTTGAAGTCGGCCAGTTGACCGGCGTCACCGTCATCACTCTCTATCCAGCAAGCCTTGTAGAGGCTGACAGGTTCCCAGCGACACTGTGCGCCGTATTCGTGCAGCAGGCGGTACTGTATCACCTCAAACTGAAGCTGTCCCACCGTGCCGATGATCTTCCGGCCGTTGAACTGACTGGTGAAGAGTTGTGCCACCCCTTCGTCCATCAGCTGTTCGATTCCCTTCTGAAGCTGTTTCGATTTCATCGGATCCGCATTCTCAATATACTTGAACATTTCGGGGGAGAAGCTCGGCAATCCTTTGAAGTGAAGCTCTTCGCCCGATGTGAGCGTGTCGCCGATCTTGAAGTTGCCATTATCGGGCAGACCTACAATGTCACCGGCATACGCTTCGTCCAGGATCTCTTTCTTCTGCGCCATGAAGGCGGTCGGCGACGGAAATTTCATCATCCGGCCGAAACGGACGTGTCTGTAATTCACATTCCGCTCAAACTTCCCGGAACAGACTTTGACGAAGGCGATGCAGGAGCGGTGATTGGGGTCCATGTTTGCATGGATCTTGAAGACGAAACCGGAAAAATCCTCTTCATACGGATTCACCGTGCGCTCCTCGGTCAGTATTTCGCGGGGCGACGGGGCAGTGTCCACAAAACAGTCCAGCAGCTCCTTCACGCCGAAATTGTTCAGCGCGGATCCGAAAAACACGGGCGCCAGCTTTCCGTCGAGGTATTCGTCGCGATCGAATGTCGGATAGACTTCGGTAATCAGTTCCACATCGTCGCGCAGTTTTTTCGACAGCCGGCTGCCGATATGGTCTTCCAGTTCGGACGATTGAATATCAAGCCGCAGTGATTCCGTCACCGTCTGCTTGCTGGGCCGGTAGAGGTCGAGGCTCTCCCCATACAGGTTATAGACTCCTTTGAAGCGTTCTCCCATGTCTATCGGCCAGCTCAACGGACGGACGCTGATTTTCAGTTCCTCTTCCAGCTCGTCGAGGATCTCGAAGGGATCCTTTCCCTCGCGGTCGAGCTTGTTCACAAAGATCATCACCGGCGTGCGCCGCATGCGGCAGACTTCCATCAGTTTGCGCGTCTGAGCTTCCACACCCTTTGCCGCGTCCACTACTACGATTACGCTGTCTGCAGCCGTAAGCGTGCGGTATGTGTCTTCTGCAAAGTCCTGGTGACCGGGCGTGTCCAGGATGTTGACCTTGTGACGGCCGTATTCGAAGCCCATTACTGATGTGGCGACCGAAATGCCGCGCTGTTTTTCGATTTCCATCCAGTCAGAGGTGGCGGTCTTCCTGATTTTATTCGATTTCACGGCGCCTGCTACGTGGATGGCGCCGCCGAAGAGTAATAATTTTTCCGTAAGGGTGGTTTTTCCCGCGTCGGGATGGCTGATCACGGCGAATGTGCGCCGGCGCTGTATTTCTTCCTTCAATGTCATAATTACGGTTCCTGTTCACTGGGGCGTTGCGGCGACCCTTTTCCGGGTCGCGGACGCCACGCTTTTTGTTTTCAGCCCCTCATCTTCCCGAGGCATCTTGCCAGGGCTTCTTTCCATTCCGGGATTTCCACATGGAAGGCGGCGCATATTTTCGACAGATTCATCACGCTGTATGCCGGACGGGGGGCCGGCGCTCCGTATTCGTCCGTCTTGACGGGATGCAGTGTGCAGCGGTCGATGCCGGCCTGTCTGCCGATCTCTGCGGCGAAATCGAACCAGGTGGTTTCACCCCTGTTCGAGAAGTGATAGATTCCCGTCTTCCACTCATTCTCTTCCGAAAACCGGAGGATATGGATGATCATTTCTGCCAGGTCGGCCGCATAAGTCGGCCCTCCCCGCTGGTCATCCACGATCGTTAACCTCTCCCGTTCCCTCATCAGCCGGAGCATCGTCTTTACGAAATTGTTCCCGTATTCCGAATACAGCCACGAGGTGCGTATGATGATCCACTCGCCGCCGGCGGCCTGCAGAGCTTTCTCGCCCTCCAGCTTCGACTTGCCGTAGACCGAGAGCGGGTGCGGTATCATCTCCTCCGTACAGGGTATTTCCGAATGGCCGTCGAAGACGAAGTCAGTCGATATGTGGATGACTTTGGCTTCTTCCCGCTTTGCCGCGGCTGCGATATTCTCCACCGCCTTTCCGTTGATGGCGAAGGCGGTTTCCGCGTCCGTTTCCGCTCTGTCCACGGCCGTGTATGCAGCGCAGTTGATGATGTAAAGGATCCGGTATTCCTTCACAAAACCGGCTACCTGTTCCCTGTCCGTTATGTCCAGGTCGTCCACGTCGGTGTAGAGGAACCTGAAGGGCAGGTTCATCCGGTCCGTCAACTTCCTTAATTCGCTTCCCAGCTGACCGTTTGCACCGGTCACCAGTACGTTCTTCTGCACCAGTCCGTAAAAAAACTGTGCTTGACGGGCTTCTTTCTCCGTTCCGCCCAAAAGCTTGACTGTTCTTGTTGTTATTGGCATATTGTTCTTTATCGGTTGCTGATCATTTGCTGATCATTTTCTTCTTCAATGGTTTTGTACTTTCTCGAGAGCAGCCGCAGCAGGCGGGTGATCTGCCGGACAGCGGATTGCGTTTCGCCTGAAATGTCCCGCTGCTGCAGCCGCAGCAGCAAATATCCGTACAGGGCGGTGAAGCAGGTCTCTATTTCAGGGATCTCTCTGTCTCCCGACTTTGCTCTCAGGGCTACGATGTGGGGGAGTGTGCCGTAGTAAGTGCCGATGTATTCGGACTCCTGCGGATTTCTCAGCAGTCGCAAATGGAGGTCAGTCAGATCGGCGATCAGGTTTTTGTTGATCTGCAGGTGCCCTTCCTTTTGGACGCCTTCGGCTTTCATCATCATGATCAGCCCCTCATACCAGTCGCAGACTTCCTTCCTCTCCTCCTCCGTCTCATACGCGGGATCGACCAGCAGTTGCCGTACCCTGTCGATATTCAGCGCACAGGAGCGGAGAATATCTTCCAGCTGCCACATATATAACAGGTATTCTGCAATGCTCTCCTGTTTTTTTCGGCGGGCTGTCAGCATCTTTTCATATTTATTCTGGTATGCACGGCCGGCCGGTTCTGCCGGAGAGTCTCTCCCGGAGTTCCGGAAAGTCCCGGAAGGGTGTCGGAATTTTGCTGCGTATGCTTTGAATCTGACATGCTGTTTGTAGAAAACATCCTTTGAAATACGTAATTTTGTGCAAAATTACAACTTATGATCAAGTTTCACACCATCGGATCCACATATTTTCCCGCAATGCCGGGGAACAGGACGGGACGGCGACGCAATTCTTCCGGGGGTACCGGAGGGGACCCTGGAGGGCGGCGCGCTTCGCTTCCGGCCGGCTGCGAAAAAAAAGCCTGTTGCCGATGATATGTTTTGATGCTCTTTCACGTCGGACTTAATGAGTATGGACATCGTTGAATACAAAAGAATAGTCGTTGCACTGCGTCCCTCGCTGCTTGCAGTTGCCCGCCGCATCACCGGGAACAGGCAGGATGCGGAAGATGCGGTGCAGGATGTGTGTCTGAAGATATGGCGCTTCCGGGACAGGTTTGACCGGTATAATAATGTGGAGGCGTATGGCACGGCTATGGTCAGGAATCTGAGTATCGACAGGATCCGCGGCCGGAAGCCCGTTTCGGACGAAACGGTGCTGCTCGGCAGGGAGGCGGAGGAACGGTTGCCCGACTCGCTGCTCGAAGAGAAGGAGGTGCGTGAAGCCATTCGCCGTATCATCGGCCTGCTGCCGCCGCTGCAGCAGCGTATCCTGCAAATGAAGGATATGGAGGGGTATGAGACGGGCGAAATTGCCGAAATCACCGGTCTGGCTGCCGGAGCGGTACGCAATAACCTCTCGCGGGCACGCAAGCGTATTCGTGAATTGTATCTGATGTATTACCGGATAAAACAGGATAGAGGATGACAAGTGATATTCGCCGTCTGCTGGAGAAGTACTTCGAGGGGAACAGTTCCGTCGAAGAGGAAAGGGCGCTGCGCCGCCGTTTTGCGCAGGGAGAGGTGCCCGGAGAACTGGGTGTGTATACGGCACTGTTTCGTTTTCTCGACGAGGAGTCGGCGGCGCTGACCGCGCCGGACGGAGGCCGGCGCGGGGAGAAGGGCGTGTCGAAGGTCGTCCGCGGGAGGACTGCCCCGCGGAAGAGGCTGTGGAGAAGGCTGGGAATGGGGATGGCAGCTGCCTCGGCAGCCGCCATCCTGGTCGCCGTCCTGCTGCCGGCGCGGGACGGGAGCTGCGCGTGGGTGGACGGAGAACGGATTACGAATCCGGTC
Source organism: Proteiniphilum sp. (assembly GCA_031255275.1). Lineage (GTDB taxonomy): Bacteria > Bacteroidota > Bacteroidia > Bacteroidales > Dysgonomonadaceae > Proteiniphilum. Next base: position 8,298 of record JAIRSV010000135.1, on the reverse strand, counting down.
GCGGTACGCAGGTATGCCGAATCGTCTTTCGGAAAAGTGCAGCCCGAAAATGATATTATAGAAGATCAGCTCCGCTTCATGCTGGAATACCTCCCTTGATACGGTACTTTTAATTATATGAACATCAGGTTGATATTAGAATGAATACAAAAATAACACTTCCGCGTCTGCTTATCCTTTTCCTGCTGCCGGCAATCTTCGGAACGACGCTGCAGGCACAGGAAAATTTGAGGATCAACCGTATTTTCGAAAAATACGGCAAACAGAAGGGTGCCACAATGGTGGTACTTTCCGGCAAGGCGCTTTATAACTGCCGGCTGGATAAATACCGCAGCGTTACGGTAAAGTATGACAGGGCCATCCTGAACGACATGCAGCAGTGCCTGGAGGCGGACAAAAAACAGGCGCACCGGATAAAAGAGGTCATCAGCAACGGCCTCATCACGTCGGGCTACTATCAGTTACCCGAAGAAAACCTCATCAACCGGTATATCCTGTTCAAAATCGGCGACGACGGCACGGCTACGCTCATTTATATGGAGGGCGGTCGAGGTTCGGAAGAGCTGATCAACCGGATGTTTATCAGGTATGGCGGCGGGAGGACGACCCGCTGAAAGCAGTCGCTCGCGGCCCGCGCGGACACGCTTCCCTGTCCGCTTTGACACGGTCAGACAATAAAGTTTTTACACATTATAAATACAGAATATGACAATGAAGAAAATCAGATCCATCATCACACTTATGCTGCTCGCCGCACATGCGGCAGCTTCACCCTCACTTCCGGCCGATACCGCATTTCACTACGGCGGCCGCAGGGTGGTAATCTCTGAAAACGACGGCGAACTGAACGTCTCGGTCTACCGGGATGACGAACAGGGTGACGCCGTCATGAGTCAAAAAATCTACGAAGGCATCTTCACCGGCGAAAAGAGCGTCGAACGGGTATACGAGAACCGTTTCGAAATATCCGTCCCCGATATTATCAAGCCGAAGAGCAAACGCCGTCCGAGCCGTTCACACCTGTCCGGTTTCGGCGTGGGATTTGTCAATCTGCCCGAAAAGTTCAACTTCGACGGCGAACTGGCCTCCATCATCGACCTCAGCCGCTCGCTGCAGTACAACCTGATTCCCTTCGAAGCCTCCTGGCGCATGGGAAACAGCAATTTCACCGGAATCGCCGGCATGGGCATCCAGTTCAACTCCATCCACTGGCAGAACAACAAGGCGATCGAGGTACGGGATTACAAATCGGTGGTCACCACCGCCGAAGCGGGCTACGAATACCGGAGATCCCGCCTGCACTATACCTGCCTCACGTTTCCCTTCCTCATCGAGACGAACTGGAATCTGCAGCACGGTTCCCACTTCTTCGTCAACATCGGCGCGGTCGCCAAGGTGAAAACCGCATCATCATCCCGTATCTGGTGGTCTGACGGGGAGGGAAGAAAACAGAAGACAAAGTTCCCGGGAGAGCTGAATATCCGTCCCGTTACGCTGGACTTGCAGATTCAGGCCGGCATAGACGATTTCGGCCTCTTCGCCGCCTGGTCTCCGTTCAGCCTCTTCCGAAACGGCAAGGGGCCGGCGGCCAACCAGACAACCCTCGGTCTGCAGTATTATTTCTGACGCGGGGAAAAAAAACCTCACACAGCACAAAACGGCTCAAAGTATGATTAAATTTCACATCATTGAATCGGGATACTTCCGGGGCGACGGCGGAGTAATGTTCGGCACCGTCCCCAAAAGATACTGGTCGGAAAAATATAAGGCCGACGAAAGAAATATGTGTATAATGTCCCTCCGCTGCCTCCTTATCGAGACGGACAACAGGCGGATTCTCGTGGATGCGGGACTGGGCGACAAGCATGACGCCCGGCTGAAATTCTACCGGCCCTTCGATCAGAAGAACATCGCCGGGGAGATCCGGAAAATCGGCTACTCGCCGGAGGAGGTGACCGACGTAATCATTACCCATCTCCACTTCGATCACTGCGGCGGCTGCACACTCTTCGACGGAGATAACGGCGCGGTTCCGACCTTCCCCAACGCTACCTGTCACCTGAGCCTCGCGCAGTGGGAGAATTACCGCAACCCTTCACTCTTCGAGAAAGGCTCCTTTTTTGCCGACAACATCGAGCCGGTATACGAGGCGGGACTGCTGCGCTTCGTGACGCAGGACATGCAACTTGACGAACATATACGGCTGGAACTTTATGACGGACACTCTCCGGGGCAGATCGCGGTGCTTTTCGATACGGAGGAGGGCAATTATGCCTTTCCCGGCGATGTGGTACCTACGTCGCTTAATCTTTCGCTAAGCTGGCTTTCGGGTTACGACAACAGCGTCGCCGTCGCTATGGATGAGAAAAAAAGGTTTCTCGACAGGGCCGGGAGGGACAACCGGACGCTCATCTTTTATCATGACGCGTATACCGTTTCGGCCCGATTATAGATTTACCGGCGTCTCCCGGACGCCGGGACAGTTCAGGCGCAGCATCACCCCCTTCGATCCGGAAGGGGGGATGCGTCGCGCCGCCGTCGCTTACGGGTTTTGCTTCGGCGTCTTTTTCGTAATAATAACTACCCCGTTTTTCCCCTCCTCACCATAAATATCTGCTGCGCTTTTGTCTTTCAGGATGGAGATCGATTCTATATCATGGGGACTGATGGAACTGAGAGGAAAACCTTTCGGCATTTTTTCCCCGTCAACAATGATCAAAGCGGAACGCAGATCCGGAGAGATACCACTCTTTGTCGCCTTTATCAGTGTTTTTATATCGCCCCTGAGCGAATCCATCAATACAAGATCGGTGGAAGTGATCCCGTCATGCTTTTTCGTCTTGATCAGAATTACCCCGTTTTTCCCCGCCTCTCCGTAGCTTGCGATGGAGTATTCGTCTTTCAGCACAGAAACGGATTTGATCTCTTCCGGATTCAGTTTCTGAAATTCTGCCTCAGAAACAGGTTCTCCGTCAGCAATAATCAACGGCGATTTTTTTTCTCCGTCAACGATCGTCAAAACGGAATCCGGATCTTGAGGGACACCACTCGTTGTTACCCTTATCAGTGATTTCACTTCGCCCCTGAGCGAATCCGTCAATGCCGGATCGGCGAAAGTGATTTCGCCGTGCTTTTTCGTCTCGACCAGAATTACTCCGTTTTTCCCCGCCTCTCCATAACTTTCAATGGCGGATTTGTCTTTCAGCACAGAGAAGGATTTGACATCTTCCGGTTTCAGTTTCTGAAATTCTGCCTCAGAAACAGGCGCTCCGTCTATAATACAAAGCGGACGCTTACCGTCGATAAACCGGTAAAATAACTTCCGTTCTCCGCCATCCTTCGTAGCCTCGGTTTTCAGCACAGTCATACCGTCTGTATCGGTAATTGTTTCGTCGGCGATACCTTCGGCAGGAACGGACGCACCTTTTATAATTCCCTCACGACCGATACTCACGCTGTATCGGACATTGTTCCGTTTCTGCGTCCTGTAACCGATGACGACTACTTCGTCCGTCGGATCGGCATAGCCTCGCACGACGCCCGATACCGTCACCTTCTCATTCTTTTTTTCCACGGCTTTCGCGTTCAGCTTCGGAACCGAAAGCGCAATCATTGCCAGGAACAGCGACGGAAGGGCCATCGCATAGTTCCATTTCATCAGTCTGTTTGTTTTGTTTTTTTTCATCATTGTGATTCGTTTGTGCAGATCGCGCTGACGGAAGTTGTTCGCCATCGCAAACTTGTGTTCGCCCACGCTTCTGCGGATTAATAATAGTTGATATTGTTTGGAGTCGATCCCGTAATCAAGTACCTGCCGGTCAGCCTGGTATTCGTGTACCGACCGGATTTCCCGGCGCAGCAGCCACGCGAAGGGGTTGAACCAGAAGAGGCAGGTGAATATATCGAAAAAAATCATGTCGAACGAGTGTCGCAGCCGGATGTGCGCCATTTCGTGACGGATCACCGTCCGGCTGTCAGCCGGCAGTTCCCTGCGCGCGAGGACGATATATTTCATCCAGCTGAACGGTGAGACATTTCTGTCGGTTATGCACAGGACGGCATGATCTTCCAGCGGCTGTTTTTCCGATTTCCGGATAATGACGCCCATCTGACACAGCCCGGTCAGGTAGCGTATGGCGGTGAACAGGAATCCGGAGGCGAACAGTGTCATCAGGATTTGCATCCACGGAATTTCCGTCTGCGGCTGCGTTTCCACATATTCGGTCACCGGAAGAGACAGGAAGTCCGTCGGAAACGTTGCGGTGACCGGTTTCGGTTCCTTCTCCGGGATGAGGCTGAATCGGAACAGCGGCAGCACGGAGACTGTCAGCGCGATAAGTATCAGCGAACAGCGGTTGACGGCATACAGCGCAGTTTTGGCCGGGAAAAGCCTGTAGAAGCCATAAAACAGCGCCGAGAGGAGAGTTGCGCGAAGCAGCCAGTAGAGAAATGGTTCCATAACGGTTATTTTTCGGAGTTCGATTTTTCTACCTCATCCAGCAGCCGGCGTACCTCTTCCACCGATATGTCCCGCTCCCGTATGAACGAGGATACCACGCTCAGATAGGAGTTGTCAAAGTACTTTTTCACCACATTTTTCAGTGTACCGTTGCGGTATTCCTCCTCGCCGATGACGGCGAAGTAGCGATAAGTGCTTCCGAATGTCTCATGCGAGAGGAAGCCCTTCTCTTCCAGTAAGCGTGCGTAGGTCGACAGGGTGTTGAAATGAGGTTTCGGGTCGGGATACTTCTCAACCAGCTGTTTCACAAACAGCGCCTCTTCGTCCCAAAAAAAACGCATTACCTCTTCTTCTTTAGCCGTTAATTCCTTCATATTTCAAATTGTAAGACTGTTAAACTTTCACGTTTGGATTCTTCCGTCCTCCGGAGAAAACAAAAGTCAATCACGCTGCAAATATAACTAAAACTTTTCGTTCGGAAACGAAAGGTTTTAGTTAAATAAACCGTATTTATTCGGCCGGATTCTCCGAAAAAGAAAAACCGACTGATATTCAGCCGGTTTTTCCTCCTCACTTCAGGCGCCCGTTTTTTTTGAGCGCCTGATCCAGTATCCATTGAATCTGACCGTTTACGCTGCGAAATTCGTCAGCCGCCCATTTCTCAATCGCATCCATCGTGTCCGCATCCAGTCGCAGGGCAAAACTTCTGGTTGTTTTCTCCTTCTTAGCCATTGCCTTCCTGCTCCATTCTGCCAAGGTTGATCAGTACCGTTTTCAGGTGATCGGGCTGCCGGGTTCCGACCAGCATCCTTTTCCCGTTTTTCAGCACAAATTCAAGACCGGTTTTTCCCGACACCGTGCAGCAAATAATGCCGCTGTGTCTGCGCCTGAGGCCCCATCCTCCGAACTCGCCCAACGGGTTATATTTCCGTATATGCACAGCGCTTATGCTCTCCCATCCATAAAATTTATACCGGAACATGAAGGGGGTGAGCCGGACATAAATGCCCTCCCGGTTGATCAGGGTTTTGAGCGACCCGGCGAGAAAGGCGAATGTGAATAGAGCGAGGATGGCTGTACGGCTTATCAGCCCCGCGTCGCTCACAGGGTTATTGCCGAACGGTTTGTTGAACCCGATTTGCCGAATACTCCCCGCGACAAACATGAGACTGATCCCCGTCAGGATAAGCCACAGCCACCACTGGCGCTGCCGCTGCCGCTCGAAGAAATAAACCTCCTTCTTTTTCATCACACCCTGGTTTCCGGTTGCTACTGATACAGCGACCCCGTGTTCAGCACCGGCTGCGCCGATTCGTCCGCACAAAGCACCACCAGCAGATTGCTCACCATTGCCGCTTTTTTGTCGCAGTCCAGTTCCACGATACATTCATCCTCAATGCGATCCAGCGCCATTTTCACCATCGTCACCGCGCCTTCCACAATCTTCTCGCGGGCAGAGATGATCGCTTCCGCCTGCTGGCGGCGGAGCATTACGGCAGCTATTTCGGGCGCGTAGGCAAGGTAATTGATGCGCGCTTCCACGATTTCGATTCCGGCCATTTCCAGGCGGATGTTCAGTTCTTTCAGCAGAGCCTCGTTAATCTCTTCGCCCCCCGAACGCAATGTCAGTTCGTTGTCCGAAGCCACATTATTGTCGTAGGCATACAGCCCGGCAACCTGCCTCAGGGCGGCGTCGCTCTGTACGGCTACAAAATTCTCGAAGGCATCCATCTGCTTGCTTACCGTGTAGGCGACAGCGCCGTCTTTTCCCGGCTTCGACGAGGCCATTGTCTGCGAATCTATCTCGAACATCGCCTTATAGGTATCCCGCAGCTTCCAGACAAGGACTAACCCGATCAACACCGGATTACCCACTTTGTCGTTCACCTTGATGGGGTCCACATTCAGGTTCCGGGCGCGCATCGACAGCTTTTTCCTTGTCATAAACGGATTCACCCAGAAGAATCCGGTATTCTTCAATACCCCTTTGTACTTTCCGAAAAAAACCATTACGACCGCCTCATTCGGCTCTAACCTGGCGAATCCGAAAAACAGCATGAACCACACGACGGAAAGCAGAATCCCGACGAAGATGTTCCACGCGAAAGACATTACTACTCCGACCGGAAAGGCCAGTATCAGAAAAAGCATCAGAAAGCCGCTTGTCTTAAAACCTCTAAAATTAAATTCTTTCGTTTCCATAAAATGATAATTAAAAATGATATTATTTTGATATTGCAAAGATATTAATTTTTTCTTCGATTAATCCAAACATATCGCTCTTTTTTTCACTTACACCGCTGTTCGCCCCTCATTCGGCTGGAAAAATAACCGGGACATATCTTGCCGTCCCCCCCCTGTTCGTTACCTTTGCCGCTGTATAACAAGTTTAATTTAAAACCTCGCGATGTACAGGTAATCGTTTTTTAGCGCGTATGAAAAAGAAATGGGTGGCAGTAATAGCCCTTTTGGCCACAGTCGGCTGCGGCAGACAGACAGGCCCTGTGAACCGAAACGGACAAAGGCTTTATACAATGCAGGTGATGCCGTATAAAACATTCGAGATGGATGAAAATACATCGCAAATCACCCAATTTATGCAGCTGTTTACGGTGGATGACACGTTGCGCTTCACCATGTATAACAGCAACATATACGGGAAAAACATCCTTGTTTTTGATCTCTCCACGGGCAAAGCCGTCGACAGTGTGCGGCTGCATAAGGAAGGGCCTCACAACGCAGGCGGCAATATTCAGGGATATTATATCCATAATATGGATTCCGTCTACCTGTATGATTTCTGGCAGTATACCTTTGTACTGGTAAACCGCGGGGGAGAAATAATCGACAGAATCAATCTGTCGGAAAAATTTCCGGACGAAAACTCTCCCGATGTAACCCCGTCATCCCCTTTCCCGGCTGCGAATATGCCGATTCGCAGAACAGGCAACACCCTCATATTGCAGGGAATGACCCGCGGAGTGACCGATGCCAAAAGGGTTCCGACAGTAACAGCCCTGAGCAATCTGTCGGATAACACCGTCAAATTTGCCAATACATATCCCGCCGTGTATGGCGATATGAAGAATCTGCATGAGCGCTGAGGCGTTTTTTCGTATCTGATGGTTTCTTATGACTTGAATGACAGGGGTGAAATGGTATTGAGTTATCCCGCAGACGATCGCGTCGCCGTATATGATATTGTTACCGGCACGACGCAGCATTATTTTGCAGGATACTCCAAAAAGGATGTTATTCATCAAATGAATGGCAGCCGGGTGGATGACGCGCTTCAGTATCTGGAAAACACGCAGTATGCAAATATTCATTTTGATCCATATCGCAATTTATACTACCGCTTTGTCCGTCAACCCCTGTTCGATTATAACATAAATGACCGGGAGACGCATCTGAAAAATAGGAGTATTATTATTTTGGATTCCGGATTCAATAAGGTCGGCGAGTATGACCTGACGGAAAAAACGAATCTGAGTCGAGGCGCATTTGTTTCGGAGGAGGGATTGCATATTCAGACCCTTTCGGAAGATGATGATTTCATGAAATTCATTACGCTTAAACCGGTCAAATTGTGAATCGCCGGAGGTCATTCTGAACCGTCGGAAGTCATTGAGCGCCGTCAGAAATCATTGTGAATCGTCAGAAATCATTGTGAATGGCCGGAAATCATTGTGAATCGTCAGAAATCATTGTGAATCGTCAGAAATCATTGTGAATGGCCAGAAATCATTGTGAATCGTCAGAAATCATTGTGAATCGTCAGAAATCATTGTGAATCGTCAGAAATCATTGTGAATGGCCGGAAATCATTGTGAATCGTC
>JAIRSV010000140.1 GCA_031255275.1 Proteiniphilum sp. | reverse complement strand
AAAAGGTAAAACAGCTTTCTGCCATGCAAGACCTTTGTGTAGTAGTCGACTTTTGTGGTTTCTGAAAGATGACTTAACAGGGCTTCGGGAATAACTCCCAATAATTGCTTTATATCTATTCTGTGTCCCTTAAATATTGACATAATAATTTGATTATCACTCCACAAAGATAATTAAAATTAAGCTGGCGGATACATATAGGAAACAGTATTCTCCTGTATCATTAAACATAGAAAACGGGGCCGGAATTTCTTCCGACCACTCGTGGCCAAAACGGTCGCCCCTGTTATTAAGAAAGTACTATGACAATTATCAATCTTCCTTCTCCTGCGCTTCGTAAGCTTTCAGCAGTTTTTCCTGTACATCGGAAGGAACCAGTTCATAGCCGGAAAACTTCATGGTGAAAGAAGCTCTTCCTCCGGAAATCGAACTCAGCGAGGTAGAATAAGTACTCATCTCTTTCAGAGGCACTTTAGCTTTCAGTTTTTCGAAACCTTTCACGCTTTCCATGCCCATGATCATGGCACGGCGTCCCTGCAGATCGCTCATCACATCGCCCATATATTCACCCGGGACGGAGACTGTTACGTCGTAAACCGGCTCAAGGATCTTGGGACCTGCGTTTTTGAAGGCGGTGCTGAATGCGTTGCGTCCTGCAAGCATAAAAGATATTTCATTGGAATCCACGGTATGCATCTTGCCGTCGTACACGACAACGCGCACATCGCGAGCATACGATCCGGTGAGGGGTCCCTGCTCCATCCGCGCCATGATCCCTTTCAGGATGGCCGGCAGGAAACGGGCGTCGATGGCGCCTCCCACGATGCTGTTTACGAATATCAGCTTGCCGCCCCAGTCCAGGTTGATTTCCTGCGTGTCGCGGTTCTGTACCTTGTATTCCTGGTTGTTGAAGCGGTATACTTCCGGCACGGGCATTCCCTCGGAATAGGGTTCCACGATGAGATGTACCTCTCCAAACTGACCGGCGCCGCCTGACTGTTTTTTGTGCCGGTAATCGGCGCGTGCCGCCTTCGTAATGGTTTCGCGGTAGGGGATCTTGGGTTCCAGAAATTCGATTTCGATTTTGTCGTTGTTTTCCAGCCGCCATTTCAATGTCCGCAGGTGAAACTCGCCCTGTCCCGAAACGATGATCTGTTTCAACTCTTTGGAGTTTTCTACCAGCCAGGTGGGATCTTCCTCTTTCATGCGGGTGAGCGCTTCGCTCAACTTTTCGGAGTTTGATTCGCTGACCGCTCTGATTGCCCGGCGATAGCGGGGTTCGGGATAGCGGATGAAGTCAAATCGGTTTTCGATCTCTTTGACGTTGAGCGTATTTCCGGTGCGTACGTCTTTCAGCTTCACGGCGGCTCCGATGCTGCCGGCGTGCAGCTCTTCCACTTTATTGCGGATCTGCCCGGCTACGGTATAGAGCTGGACAAGGCGTTCTTTTGAACCCCGGTCGGCATTGACGAGGTCACAGCCTTCCTTCACGGATCCCGACATTACTTTGAAGTAGGAGACTTCGCCGATATGCGGTTCTACGGTCGTCTTGAAGAAAAAGAGGCTTGCGGGCGCCGATGCGTCGGGGTTCACCTCTTTCCCTTCGCTGTTGAGCGGTGCGGGCATGTCGGCGGGTGAGGGGGCTACCATGCTCAGGAAGTTCATGATGCGGTGTACTGCCATGTTTTTTCCGGCTGATGCGCAGAAGAGCGGGAAGAGGCTGCGGCTGATCATTCCCTTGTGGATGCCGTCGCGCATCTCTTCTTCGGTGAGCGAGCCCTGGTCGAAGTATTTTTCCATCAGTCCCTCGTCGTTTTCGGCGGCGGCTTCGAGCAGTGTCTGATAATATTCGCCGGCTTTTTCTCGTTCGCTGTCGGGAATGTCCAGTACGTCGGGTGCTGCGGCACCCGGTTTCCATTTATACAGTTTTTGCTTCAGTACGTCTACAATTCCGTCGAAGGTGTTGCCGCTGCCGATGCTGTACTGTACCGGTACGACTTTGTTGCCGTACTGTTCCTTCAGGCTTGCGAGGGTGTTGTCGTAGTCTGCCTTTTCGTGATCCATCTGATTCATGAGGAGGACGAGTGGCTTGTTCAGATCATCCACATAGCGAAACTGGTTGACGGTGCCGACTTCTACTCCGCTGGTGGCGTCGATCAGCATCAGCGCCATGTCTGCGACGTTGAGGGCGGAGACAATTCCTCCGGCGAAGTCGTCTGATCCGGGACAGTCGATGAAATTCATCAGTTTCTCTTTCCATTCGTATGAGAAAACGGTGGAGAAGACGGAGTATCCATATTCTTTTTCTACGGGAAAATAATCGCATACGGTATTTTTTCCTTCGATCGTTCCGCGCCGTTTTATGAGACCACACTCGAAGAGCATGGCTTCTGCGAGTGTGGTCTTACCTGAGCCTGCATTGCCTGTGATGGCAATGGTTCTGATTTCGTTCGTTCTGTAAACTTTCATGATTAGAGATTGCTATAATTTATTAATGAGTTTATATCTATTTTCAAATGTAATGACGGTTGCCAGATGCGGTAACAGTAAAAAGACTTTGCGGCGGTGTTGAGTCCGGCAAAGTCATGCTGTCCGAAATAGCGCCGCAATTTATAAAAAACGTGTGACAGCAGAAAGTGTTACGGTTATGTTTTATAACATATCTTTGCGGCGGCTCCGGAGGGGAAGGGGCGCTTTTTGCGCCGTAACATAAAAGCCATCCGGATGGATGGCTTTTATCAGGGTGTGTGTGCCGGGAAAATTGTTATCTGATTTTCCTGTATCCGTATACGGCGCGGTCGCCCAGTTCTTCTTCGATGCGGAGCAACTGGTTGTATTTGGCCATGCGGTCTGAGCGGCTCAGCGATCCGGTTTTGATCTGTCCGGCGTTGGTGGCTACGGAGATGTCGGCTATGGTAGCGTCTTCGGTTTCGCCTGAGCGGTGTGACGTTACGCTGGTGTATCCGTGCCGGTGTGCCATTTCGATGGCGTTCAGCGTTTCAGTAAGTGTCCCGATCTGGTTTACCTTGATGAGGATGGAGTTGGCGCATCCTTCTCTGATGCCTCTTTCGAGGAACTCGACGTTGGTTACGAACAGGTCGTCGCCTACGAGCTGACATTTGTGGCCGATTTTGTCGGTTAGCAGTTTCCATCCTTCCCAGTCGTTTTCGCTCATTCCGTCTTCGATGGAGTCGATGGGGTATTTGGTGATGAGTTCTTCCAGATAGGCGACTTGTTCTTCGCGTGAACGTTTTTTCCCGCCCGGGCCTTCGAACTTGGCGTAGTCGTATATGCCGTCGCTGTAAAATTCGGAAGAGGCGCAGTCAAGTCCTATCATCACGTCTTTGCCCGGTTCATAGCCTGCATTTCTGATGGCGGTCAGGATGGATTCGAGGGCTTCTTCGGTGCCTCCGGTGAGGTGGGGGGCAAAACCGCCTTCGTCGCCGACGGCGGTGCTCAGGCCTTTGTCGTGAAGTACTTTCTTGAGTGAATGGAATACTTCGGCACCTGTGCGCAGCGCTTCTCTGAAGGAACTGGCGCCGGCGGGGCGGATCATGAATTCCTGAAAGGCGATGGGGGCGTCGGAGTGGGATCCGCCGTTGATGATATTCATCATGGGAACGGGCAGCACGTAGGTGTTGGTGCCGCCTATGTAGCGGTAAAGCGGCTGGCCGAGATAGTCGGCGGCGGCTTTGGCCACGGCGAGGGATACGCCCAGAAGTGCGTTTGCGCCGAGGTTTGATTTGGTCTTGGTGCCGTCCAGTTCGAGCAGTTTTGCATCAATGGCTGTCTGTTCCAACACATTCATTCCCGACAGAGCGGGTGCTATGATGCCGTTGATATTTGCCACGGCTTTCAGCACGCCTTTTCCCAGGTAGCGGCTTTTGTCGCCGTCACGGAGTTCCAGCGCCTCGTTCTCTCCTGTGGAGGCGCCTGAGGGGACGGCTGCGCGTCCGAATGCGCCCGATTCTGTCCATACATCTACTTCTACGGTTGGATTGCCTCTCGAATCCAAAATTTCCCGTCCTGAAATACTTTCAATTCTCATGTTGTTGAATTTTATAGATAATTTAATTTGAAAATTCTGACTGTTAAAAAAATAACCTGATGTCCGTATTCCGGTTCGCAGGTATTTTCGCCTGCAAATATAGATGTTTTTTTGCTATGTGGGGCGGTATGGCGGCAGAAAGTTAATTTGCCTGCCGGGGCCGCGCACTGCGGGACGGGACGCCGGGGTTATATACCTGCTTCGCTTACGGTGGATATGAGGGCGGCCAGATTGGACGTGAGCAGCCTTACGGATATGGCCATGAGGATGAGGCCGAAGAATTTGCGGAGTATATAGGCGCCAGTATCGCCCAGGAGTTTTTTCACCAGTTCGAGGTATCTGAGGACGGAGTAGACGATGGTCAGGTTGAGGATTACTGCGATGATAATATTTGCCGTATGAAATTCTGCGCGCATGGAGAGCAGGGTGGTAAAGCTTCCGGGGCCGGCTATTATCGGGAATACTACGGGAAACAGTGTGGAGGAGTTTTCGGCGGCAGTATTGTCGTTCTTAAATATCTCTACGCCGAAGATCATTTCTATGGAGATGATCAGGAGTACGACGGCTCCGGCGACGGCAAAGGCGGAGACGTCGAGCTGGAAGAGCTTCAGTATCCACTCTCCGACGAACAGAAAGCCGACCAGGACCAGGAGGGAGTAGGCTGCTGCCTTTTCGGGATGGATTGTTTTGTTTTGACTTCTCAGATTCAGGAAGATGGGTACCGAACCCGTTACATCTATGATGGCGAAGAGTACGAGAAAGGCGCTGATAATTTCAACTCCGTTGAGAACCGACATAATATGTTTTGTTTTTAGAATTAGCGGGGAATTTCCTTCTGTTTCGGGGGCAAAAGTACAAAATATCCGGCAGACGTCAAAGCTGTCCTGTCACGGCTGTATTTCCCTGTCCAGCGAACGCATGGCGAGGATTGTTTTCTCTATCAGCGTATCCAGTTCCCAGCCCAGCATGGCTGCGCCGCGCCCGATCACTTCCCGCGAACAGCCTGCCGCAAAATTGGCTGACTTGTATTTTTTCCGCACCGACGAGACTTCCAGATCCGTCACGCTCCGGGAAGGCCTCATACGCGCCACCGCGCCGATCAGCCCCGTCAGCTCGTCGACGGCATACAGGACTTTCTCCATTTCGTGAAGCGGCTCGATGTCTGTCGCCATGCCGTAACCGTGACTTGCCGCTGCACGTATCAGCCGTTCGTCCAGTCCGTTTTCCCGCATGATCTGCTGCTGACGGATGCAGTGCTCATCGGGATACATCTCAAAGTCAAGGTCGTGCAACAACCCGACGGTCGCCCAGAAAGCGGCCTCGTCACCGTAACCCAGCGACTGCGCGAAATAACGCATTACACCCTCCACCGTCCGCGCATGTTGCAAGTGGAAATCTTCCCGATTGTATTCGGTGAGCAACGCCCACGCCTCATTCCTTGTAATCATTGTATTTTTTTATTTTTTTACAGCGGTAAAGTTACGGATAATCGCCGGAATCCGTGAGACGAATCCCAAAAAACTTTTAACGGAAGGAAAAAGAGATAAAAATTTACACGCGGGTAAGAATAATGCATGTCCCTTTACGGCGTTTTCCGGTAGCTACCTGAAACTTTAAAGTAGTTACCTGGAACTTTAAAGTGATCACCGGAGACTTCAAAGTAATCACCGGAAACTTTAAAGTGACCACCGAAAACTTCAAAGTAATCACCGGAAAACCGATCTGACAGTATACAGAAACAGCAACATATCGCCCACTGACCTCAGCGCACCATCCACTGACCCCGGCAAGAGGCTTGCTGACCTCAGCGCACCATTCGCTGACCCCGGTGAGAGACTTACTGACCTCAGTAAGCCGCCCACCGACCTCAGTGAGCAACTCGCTGAACCCAATAAACGATTCACCAACCTCGTCAAGAGGTCTGAATATAAGCAACAATGAGGAGTTGTGTACATTGCCTGAAGGATTTCTCCATAACCGCAAGCTGCGTTTCACTTACCTGCGGACTCACTGACACGCAGCCACTGCTTCCCCCCCGCAGGTCGCTGACCTGTAGTTATGAAAATCGCCTCCCTGACGGGACACAGTTCAGACCACATGCGCAGCATGAACAGCCGCCGAATAACGCGCAGCAGGTGAATACACCCGTTAACAGGAGATGTTAAACCATTCGGAAAAAAGGATGTCATACTGCCGAAGATAATGAAGTTACACTCTTTAATTAGTATGAATATGAAAGCTTTGAAGCACCCACTCATTCTCATGATAATGGCACTGGCCGTATGGTCATGCGGCACTCCCCTCTCCTATCTCTACTCCCAGGGATATGACGACGGTTATTATGAGGAGGAATATTATAACGACGGCTACCGGCAAGGCAGCATAACATTCAACGTGTTCTATAACGAACTGAGGCCCTACGGCCGGTGGATCAGCGACCATACTTACGGACGCATCTGGATTCCCAACGTGGGAAGAGATTTTCACCCGTACGCCACCAACGGATACTGGGTGATGACCGATTACGGAAATACCTGGGTATCGAACTTTTCGTGGGGATGGGCGCCCTTCCACTACGGACGCTGGCACCACAGCGATTACTACGGCTGGGCATGGATACCGGGTTACGAATGGGCGCCGGCCTGGGTGACATGGAGAAGCGGCGGCGGCTATTACGGCTGGGCGCCGATGGGACCGGGCGTCAGTATCAACATCGGCATCAATCTCCCGGGACGGTACTGGACCTTCCTTCCGTCCGGATACATGTACAGCCGCAGCATGAACCGCCATTACAGCCGCTACACCCCTGCCATCTACAACAGAACGGTGATTGTCAACAACACCTATATATATGACAACAGCCGCTATTACAGCGGCCCCAGCGCGAGGGACTACGAACGCGAAACGGGCAGAAGCACCACCGTCCGCCGGCTCGAAAGCGGCAGCCGTTCGGGCAGGACGACAAGGGTCAGCGGCAACACGGTAAACGTATACCGCCCCGAATCCGGCAGCAGAACATCTTCCGGTACGGCAAGATCCCCAGAGAGCGGCAGGAGTCCGGACAGAAACTCGAACAAGAGTTCGGATAGAAGCTCGGACAGGAGCGTGGCGGGCGGCCGAACCGCCCGGAGCAGCAGCGGTAACGGCAGAGTTTCCGCCGAAGGGAACTCTTCTTCAGGCAGAACCTCAGGTACAAGTCGTGACACCACGGTGAAACCCTCCGGAAGTCCTGCAAGAAGCAGCGCCCCGGCTGCGGAAAGCGGCAGCGGAACAGCGGTCAGATCACAAAGCCCGTCGGGAAACAGCGGAAGCGGAAGAAGTACGCCGGGAAATACGCGGCAAAGCTCTTCGGAAAGCCGAAACACGACTGTCACAAGATCGTATTCCGGATCATCGGGAAGCAGTAGAGAGAACGGTACCGCCACAAGGTCAAGCGCCGTATCCTCCCCGAGCAGCAGAAGCGCCGGAAGCGACAGAAGCGCCTCTTCGTCATCAAGGAGCAGCAGCGAAAGCGGCAGTTCCGGCAGATCTTCCGGACGCAGGTGACGAACTGCCAAAAAAAGGTACAGGGAAAAAGGCCGCTCTATCCGGGCGGCCTTTCCTTTGAGGCAATCGCCTTACATCCCCGGTCCGGCCGCCGGAAAACACTTTGTCAGCTCAAATAATAGGCGTACCCTTGCGGTAAACAGAAAAAACAGTATCTCTATAAATCTTATCAATATGAAACGTATCATTACTTTTACAGCCTGCACAATCCTCTTTACGGCAGTATGCTCCGCTCTTATCGCAACACATGGAAAAAGTGAACCGGTTATTGTCAATCCCGAATATGACAATACCGAAGTGAACTATTTCCTGCTGCACAAAATCGAACGCACCGATACGGCCACTATTCTGTATGCCGGTGTATATCATTTGCCCAATTACTGGGTACAGCTTTCATCAGGCGGCAAACTGAGGGACAGCAAGGGAAAAACCTACCGGTTGCTCGATTGCAAGGGATTTGAACCGGACAAAGAGGTATATATGCCGGAATCAGGTTCGATGTCGCCGGTGCTCTACTTCGAACCGGTTGATAAAAACGAAAAAGTAGTGGACTACATCGATATGGATGAGAACAACGAAGCTGTGACCGGCATCAAACTGTATAACGTGAAGCACAGCGAACCCGTGCAGTGCCTGCTGAAAGGCGAAGTGATCAACCGGCCGCAAAGCAACCGCATAGCGCTGCTGAAACAGGGAGAAGATTTCCGAACGGCAAAGGTCACGTACATTCCCATACTCGACGGAAAGTTTGAATACATGCTTTATGCCGATTACGAAGAGGCGTATCAACTTATATTTTGCGATGAGATTTCACAGGGCGCCTGGCGTCCGGTGAATTTCATTGCCGAGTCCGGAACCTGCCGCTTTACTTTGCACAGCGCAGGGATACATGACGACAGCCCCGACGAATGGGAAAAAAACTCGGTACAGGAAAGAACTTTGTACGACCGGTTTTATAAAATACGGGACGACGGGACGGGCAAAACCCCGGAAGCAAAAGAGGTGGAAAACGAAATGTCGAAAATACACAAAACAATGTATGCGGACAGACGGCTGAAATACTCCGGGGAACATCCGGACATCACGGGATATACCTTTCTGGTCGAAAATATCCGGAGTGCGATTGAACAAGCGTCCCATAAACTGGATGCGACGCCGATGTTTGCCGTTTTTCACGATAAGTACGAAGCAAAATATCCGGATCATCCCTACACGTCGCTGATAAGGAGTTATATACAGGCGGCCGCCATTACGGTGGGAAAACCCTGCCTCGATGTGACGGCGGAAGACGCGGACGGAAAGGAAGTGAATCTGTCGGAACTGATAAAGGGCAAAGTAGCCCTCGTGCATTTGTGGGCATCGTGGTGCGGCCCCTGCCGGCGTCACGGTA
>JAIRSV010000078.1 GCA_031255275.1 Proteiniphilum sp. | reverse complement strand
AACACGCTGTCCCGTTTGCGTCGCAATGCTCTTTCACCGTCATTTCCCTGTTGTAGGTGACCCGCAGGGCATACCACTCTCCCGTCTTTTCCTCCTTTTCCTTTTCCTTCGGGTCTCCTTCATGATTTTCCGTTCCTTGCATAAATAACCTGTCTGTCAGGACGGATAAAAACGGCGACTTTCGGTATTTTGGCCGTCTTTCCGCTGCCGGCTATAGATTATTTTATAAGACTTTTTAAAAAAAATCCGCCTAACCGGTTGCGCGTCCTCTCTTTTTTCACTTTAAAACATTCTCTGGGGACACCAAAACTGAAACTGTTTTGATTTATAGACATTTAAAATTTTTTCTGATTGTCAAACCGCCTCTTTCGGGTGAGGCGGTCTTGTTAACCGATCTGTGTCAAAACACGGCTCCTGATCCAGGAACTGCACTTTTCACGGGGCAAAGATAGACAGATATTCGGAATTTACCCAGGATTCTTCTGCGTCAACACATCTTTTATTATTTTATAATTATATTATATATAAGCGTTAAGCTGTTCGTCGGCGACGCCGGGTTTTCAGTGCTGAAATGGAGTGCTCCCGAATGTCTCGTTGATCAAAGGTGGAAAGGTTGTTTTCTGTCCGGGCGTGGATCTGAAAGAAATGCTTGCTGCGATCGAATACGGAGAAATGAGGGGAAAAGCCGGCCTGCTTTTTGAAAAAGCTGGGCGTGGAAATTTTAAAAGCCGGCCTGCAATTTTAAAAAGCAGGCGGGCTTTTGTGTAAAAGGCGGCGGCCTTTTCAGGCAAAGCCGGCGGGGAATCGGGTAACTGTTGCTCAGTTGCTGTTCATTCGCTGCGCGTCGCGTTATTCGGCGCGGAGCTCTGCTCGGAGGTGCTGTCTCTGTAACCTCGCCGGATTTTTCGTCCTGACACAGTAATGTCGACAAAAAAAGTTCTGCCATCATTGCGTTACTGCGCAACGCAATCACATAAATCATTCAATTCAGAGGTATCACTGTTCGGAAAAAGGCACGGAAGGCTAAGTCGGACAGCAAGAATAACGAAAAAAAACTTCCAAAAAATTTTTTTTTCACAAAGAACTTGATTACATTTGCCGTTCCTTTTAATGATAACTAAAATACGTAATTTTCTTTCAATACTTACTCTAAGGCTTCACAATGGTAACACGAAAACAATATATTTCTTTTACGGGAAACCGGCTTCACTTTATTCCGTCACACGCGTATTCATCTTTATTTTCGCATGAATTCACTTTTTCCACGCAAGAGGGTACTGGCCTGTTTTGCACGGGACAAAACGGACTCTCTGGTGTTTGAAACGGACGACTAACGGGATATTATTTTGACGAAAGGTAATTAAAGAATAATCAAATTATATTTTTATGAAAATCGGAATAGTAACATTTCACTGCGCACATAATTATGGTGCTGTTCTTCAGGCGTATGCTTTGCAGGAGGTGATAAAACAAGAGGGTCATGATGTCGAAATTATTGACTACCGGCCTGATTATCTCGTTGAGCGATACGCCATACTCTCTGTCCCAAAATATCTAATGAAAAATCCTTATCGCTTTTGTCGATCTTTATTAGGGCGTTTGATCACATTGAGGGCAAGACGTATTCGTCATCTTAAGTTTTCTGAGTTCATTAATAACAGGTTCCTGTTATCTTCCAAAAGATATAAAAAGGGTGACTGTATTGATCCGGTATATGATCTCTATATTTTCGGCAGTGATCAAATATGGAATCCTAAAATCACGAAGGGATATGATCCTGTTTTCTATGGGGATTTTAATATCAAACCGGACTCTTTAAAGATTGCTTACGCTGCAAGTTCAGGGGACGGTGAGATTTCTTCTGCTGAAATAAACCTGATGAACAGGGCCTGGACGTCTTTCCATAAAATAAGTACACGGGAAACTAATTTCGCTCAACAGATACAAAAGATAACGGGAAGATTTACTTATACGGTATTAGATCCGACCTTGCTGGCTGGGTCAGAATTGTTTGATGTAATCGCTGCGAATTCTGCCATTGAAAAACCATATCTTTTAATTTATGAATTGCTGAAAAACGGGCATATGAGAAAAATAGCCCGGAATATAGCTAATTACAGTCAAACAGGTATTATCAACTTAGGGGGGAGGCCTTCTCTTAAGGATTTGAATAAAAAATTCATCGCGAGTACAAGTTCTCCGGAGGAATTTTTGGGATTAATAAAAAACGCAAATTTTATTGTCACTACATCTTTTCACGGGGTAGCTTTTTCTATAATATTCAAAAAGCAATTTATTTATGTTGGTAATATGAAGACGAAAAACTCAAGAGTCGGCAGTTTGCTTGACAGATTAAACCTGAAAAACAGGATGGTTTTCCACAGTGAAGATATTAAGTTTCCTCTCAGTGAAATAAATTATAAAGAGGTGGATTTGTTATTAAAAAGAGAAAGGGAAGACTCTCATTCTTTTTTATTTGATTCAATAACTCCGGGCAGAACATAAACAGTTCTGTGTCCGACAAACGAAAAGAGTCTGTTCGTTTCCCCGCTCGCGCGGGCATGTTGTTCGTGTGTTGCTTGAAATGAAGAAGGCCCGGATTCGGAAATCCGGGCCGGAGGGGGGGGACAGGGGCAAGGCGTGCCTTTTTCCCTGACCACATGCGCAGCATGAACTGCTGAAGTGAATGTATCTCTGTTGAATAACACCGGGTCAGTTCCCGAGCGGCGCTATCCGGAAAGAGTAACTTTGCGGCGTATTTACCGGAATCAGGTACTCCCGAAGCGGACGGGGTCCGCAGGAAGCATTACCCAGACCTTGCTGAATACAATCCAGATTCAGGTAAATCTCCGGCTTACGGATACCTTCCAGTTCAAAGTCATGCGCCGTGCCGGCAATGTCGGCGTCGCTGAAGGGAAGGGCGCTGAAATTAAGCCTGTCTTTCGACGTGATCTTTATCCCCTGACCCCGGGCGTCGGTCAGCGAAATCCACCGTATGTCTTCCCGGTTGCCCAGACTCTGACTTCGTACATAGTGCTCGGAGGTCATTCCCCACGGTGTGGTTTCATACACTCCCAGCGACGCCGAAGCTTTCCTGTCGACATAATTCTCGTGCGGCCCGCGACCGTAATACCGGATATGGCTGTATGTCTCGGGGAGGATCATCCGGAGTCCCAGACGACGGACTATTTCCCGGTTGTCGGTCAGCGTAAAGGAGGCTTCCACGTCGATATGGCCGCCGGACTGGACGGTGTATTTCACCGTTACCGGAATCCGTATCCTTTTGTCGCTCCGGATGGTGACCGAGGTATGACTCTGCACCGTCACGAATTTCTTCGTACTGTCTTCCCGCCAGGCAAACAGGGGGGTGTCTGTTTCGGAATCATAGTATTTCTGATCGGTATATTTGTCGTTGCTTACGCTCCTGTACCAGTTGAAGCGGAGTCCTTCCGACGGGTTCCGAATCATTTCCCGACCGCCGTATGCGAGTGAGGTTATTTGTCCGGTGCTTTTGCTGAACGAAACGGAGAATTTCTCTCCGCTGACGGTCAACATTCCGGGCGTTTCGGATACGGTTACGCCGGGCTGGGCGGTCAAATCGACCGGCGCCACCGGGGTTCTCCCGCTCAGGGCGAACTGTGCGGAGGCGACGATATGACCCCGGTCAGCCCAGGATACCGGGTTTTTCAGTACGCAGCGGAGGTTCAGGAGATATTCTCTGCCGGCTTCCAGGTTCCGGTCGAAGGGGACTGTGAGTTCTGCCCGTTGGCCGGGTGCAAGATCCGGCAGCGGGAGGATCCCTTGTTCTGCCGTTTCGCCTTCCCGGAGGAGTTCCCAGTGGAGGTCGAAGTTGTCCAGGGCGGTGAAGTCATACCTGTTCTCGATTTCGACGATCCCGGCGACCGGTGCCGTCAGCCTGAAGCGGATGTACTGATAGACTTGTTTTACTTCCAGGAGTTTGGCCGTCACGCGACGGTCGGGCGTCACCAGGCCGTTGCACGAGAAGTCGCTGTCGTTGGGCCGGTCGCCGAAATCGCCGCCGTAGTAGAAGCGGTCGCCGGGTTCGCCGATCCTGTTCAGTCCCTGGTCGGCCCAGTCCCAGATGCAGCCGCCGATCATTCGCCGGGAACGGTTTTCGATATAGTCCCAGTATTCGGAAAGGTTTCCCACGGCATTTCCCATAGCGTGTGCGTACTCGCAGAGGAAGTAGGGTTTGTCGCGGTCTGCCCGGTCGTATCGTATCATATTTTCGACGGAGGGGTACATGTGCGAGTCGATGTCTGCGAGGCTGTTTTTCCCTTCGTAGTGCACCGGTCGCGACGGATCCATCTCTTTGGCCCGGGCATACATGGCGTCGAAATTCTTCCCGCTGCCGCCTTCGTTTCCCAGCGACCAGAAGATTACGGAGGGGTGATTCCGGTCGCGCCGGATCACGCGTTCGATTCTGTCTACGTAAGCTGCCTGCCAGCTTTCCCTGTCGGAGATGGAATGGTTGCCGTGATTCTCCAGGTCGGCCTCGTCCATGATGTACATTCCGTAGTAGTCGTAGAGGGCATACATTTCGGGATTATTGGGATAGTGGCTGGTGCGCACGGTGTTGATATTGTGCCTCTTCATCAGGAGGATGTCTTCTTCCATCGCCTGGACGGGGATGGTTTTGCCCAGACGGGGGTGCATGTCGTGACGGTTCACGCCTTTGAAGAATATCCGGCGGGCGTTGATGAAGAGTCGTCCGTCCCGTATTTCTATCTTGCGGAATCCCAGCTTTGATGACATGGCCTCTGTCTCGCTGCCCCGGTCATCCTTCAGGGAGACGACCACGGTGTAGAGGTGCGGCTGCTCGGCAGACCACAGCAGGGGGTCGGCGACTTCGCAGCGAAGGGTATATTTCTCCTCCGACTGCTCTTTCTGCGGGGGTATGGAGGCTTCGACCGCGGCGAGTTTGTTTCCCGAAGGATCCCACAGCGTGACTTCCACGGTTTGACGGGCGGAGAGGTGTTTGCCGCCGTTTTTCACGAAGAGGTCGGTCGTGAAGGTGCTTTTCGAGAAGTCGTCGCCGTCGAAGAGGGTGTCAAAATGATAGTCGGCAATGTGCAGCCGGGGCTTGGCGTGGAGGTAGACGCTGCGGTGGATACCGCTGAGGCGGAACATGTCCTGGTCTTCGATGTAACTGGCGTCCGTCCACTTGTAAAGTTCCACGGCAAGGATGTTTTCGCCGGCTTTGAGGAGGGGGGTGATGTTAAATTCGGCATCGTTGTTGGCGCCCTCGCTGTAGCCGGCCTTCAGGCCGTTTACCCAGACGTACATGCCGCTGTATGCGCCGTTGAAGTGGAGGAAGACTTCCATTCCGTCCCAGTCGGCGGGCAGCGTGAAGGTGCGGCGGCAGGAGGCGACGGGATTCGGTTCCGTTTCGCTGGTATAGCCTTTTTGGGGGAGGATTAGCGGCGGACGGTTTCTGAACGGGTAGGTTATGTTCGTGTAGAGGGGTGTGCCGTATCCCTGCATTTCGAGGGTGGAAGGTATGGTAATTTCCTTCCAGCGGGAGACGTCGAAGTCGGGCTCGTGGAAGGTGACGGGGCGTTCGGAGGGCTCCTTCACCCAGTTGAATTTCCAGGTGCCGTTCAGGGAGAGGTAGCGCGACGAACGGGGTTCCAGCCAGGGTTTCGCGAAGCGGGGATCCTGCATGAGCGTCTTCGTGTCGGGATACGGGATAGAGGTCACATGTCCCGGCTCCTTGTTTACCTGGAAAACGGTTTCGTCTTCCCATTCATGACTTCCCCGGGGGATGAGTTCCGCCTCCTTCACCTGCGTGGGGATCAGCCGCCAGAGTTGCGACGAACCGGGCAACTGGTGCAGGATGGCGCCTGGGGCCTCTTCTCCGGGAAAAGCCAGCGTCATCCCCGTCAGGCGGTTGGTGATCCGGTAATCGCCCGTACCTTCCCGGCTGAGCGTCCAGTGCTGATTGGGGTTCGAAGCGCTGCTGTCCCACTGCACCAGGGGGTTTCCGTTTCCGTCGAGGATGTTGGCATTGTCGATGGCCTTTTCGCTGTAAGGGTTGGATATAAGGTAAGCGCCATTCTCCAGTTTCCGGATTTTCCATAACTGTCCCCGGGAAGTATCCAGTTCTCTTTCCAGGTAAATGTGGCTGTTATTGTCGAAATCCTCTCTGTTATCCAGCGCCCATCCGTCGGGGCTGACGATTCTGAATAACACGTCGGGAGCAATCTCTTCCTGCGAAAGCAGCAGGGCAGGCGTCATCCACAAAAGGATGGCTAACAGTTGACTTGATTTTAATTTCATTTTTACAGTGTTGTTTATTTGAGAAGTTATAAGATTTATCTGCAAATTTTCGTGATAACGGCGCTTTTTCGCTATCATCTGCAAATATACGATTAAAAGATTAATAATCATTCGCTCTTCGTGCGTTATTCGCCTGCTGCGCCCGAAGCCCGGGCAGAGGAGAAGCGGAAAAGCGGAAACAATCAGCTCGGGGAGCGCCCGAGTGGCAAGGGGCGGGAGC